>NZ_JAOARI010000032.1 GCF_025210605.1 Halodesulfovibrio sp.
ACATATATAATACAGAACGTCCTCACCTGAGCTTACAGATGAAGACGCCTGGATACGTACATCAAAAATGGCTGCAAGACATTCGTCCTACAGCCATCTAGATAACCTTATTACCCGTCAACTTATTCTAGGACGGGACATGCACTTGGATATATGAAGTGACGGAGCGAACCTTCGGGACGGCTCGTGCGTGTTCGAGAATTTTTTGCTTTTCTTTGTTTGAAGTGACAATGCCAGTGAGAACGATATTGCATTGTACAACATCAATAGAGACGTTCGTAGACCAAACATCTTTATCAGCGATCAGATCTTTGCTGAGTTGGGCGCTCATGGCTAAATTGTCCGTTGTGCCACAGAAGTCTTGATCGTTTTTAAGAAGCAAATACGGAACAACACTGGTTACGCCTTCGACATTTCGTGCGATGGAAGTGACGACATTTCGCTGTGCGAGAGAGTCAACCTCTCCAATTACGTACACTTTTCTGTTGTATGTGTTTACTGAAATGTCGAGAGCGTTGACTTCGTCGCTTCTAACTAATTTTTTAATGACTGTTGCAGTAATGACAGTATCTGAATACTGCTCGCCTATGTTGCGTTCATCTACAGCAGCGTTGTACACTGCACACCCTGAAAGAGTATAGCAAAGTGCAATAATTGCTGTGACGCAGAGTAGCTTCTTTAGCATGTGTGTCTCCTGATGCTAAGGGAATTAACGGAAGCTTTTTTGGGCACGAGCAAGCCATGCAGTCAGGCGGGGTTCAACTCCTTGTTCACGCTGTTGGTAAAATCTGCGACCTACAAGGTCGTCAGGAAGGTACTGCTGGGGAACGTACCCTTCTGGATAGTTGTGAGGATAAAGGTACCCCTTACCGTATCCCCATTCCTTTTGAAGTTTAGTAGATGGATTGCGTAAGTGCAGTGGCACGGGTTTGCGCCCGTTTGCTCGTATCTCTTTTGCAGCTGCCAAGTATGCTGCATAGGTCGAATTGCTCTTAGGTGCAAGCGACAAATAGATGACTGTTTCAGCCATCGGAATGAAGCCTTCCGGCATCCCAACAAACTCAACTGCTTGTTGACAGGCGACCGCCATTGGCAATGCATTCGGATCTGCAAGTCCTACGTCTTCAGAAGCAGAAAGGATGAGTCGGCGACACACAAACCGAGGATCCTCTCCGCCTTCCAGCAGGCTGGCAAGGTAATAAAGCGCAGCATCAACATCACTACCGCGGATAGACTTAATCATGGCAGAAGCAAGCTCGTAGTGACTGTCTCCATTTTTGTCATGACGTGCTATCACATCCGGCAAGGCGGCTTTTAGTTGATCCGGCTCCCGCGCTTCTGGTGGAAGCTGTGTAATATATTCGACAAGGTTAAGCATTGTGCGGGCATCGCCATGTGCAATGCCTGCAACCATCTCATATACTGTTTCATCTAATTCAACACCGCATGCTTCAGCCCCTTTTTTTGCCAGTGACTGAAGTGAAATGTTTGATAGCGGCTTGAGCTTTAGCGTATGCAATCTTGATAACAGCTGTCGTGTAACGCTGAAAGATGGGTTTTCCGTTGTTGTGGCAATAAGTGTTATTTCGCCTGATTCCAAAATCGGGAGAAAAAAATCTTGTTGTGCTTTTGAGAAGCGGTGAAGCTCGTCCAAAACAAGTACTTCAACACCTTTAAGAGATTTTCGAAGTTGGGTTAGACCTGCTTCTGGTGCACTGACACGCAACCATTTTAAGCCGGTATGTTGAGCCAGCAACAATGCAAGAGTTGACTTGCCGCACCCCGGAGGACCGAACAGCAATAAACTAGGAAGTCTGCTTGCTTTGGTTAACGCAGTAATACGTGCTGAAAGGTGCTCTTGTCCTGAAAAGTCGTCAAAGGAACTAGGACGAATTTTGTCTGCAAGAGGTTGTTTAGCCTCCATAGACATCTCCTTGCTAACGTGCAGCATTGTTTACTTCACCTTTCCACCAAGCGAGACCGAGACAGAGCAGGGCAGCTGTCTCCCATCGCAAAATTCTTTTTCCGAGGCTTACTGGTTGAGCGCCTTGTTCCCTAAAATATGAAGCTTCTGAGTCTGAAAAACCACCTTCGGGTCCAATGATGAACAAAGTTTTTCCGGAAAGTTCGAGCTGTTCAGAAGAGAGGACGTCAGAGGGTGACTGTCCTTCCCATAACATGAAAATGTTATCGAACTCATCGGCACACTTCATGAGACCTTTGGCACCATCAGGAAATGTAGCAAGTTCTGGAATCCACGGGTTTCCGCATTGTTTTGCGCCAGCAAGCATTTGCCCTTCCCAGCCTTCTTTTACTTCAGCCGGAACTTTTGATTGGGAGCGGTCTGCTTGCCAGAACCAAAGTCCGCCAGCGCCAAATTCGACTGCTTTTTCAAAAATCCATCCTCTGCGGACAGATTTTCCCCAACCTATTGCAACATAGTGTTGGGCGTCCGGCTTAGGGTGCTGTGTAACTTCCTGCTGCTCAAGGGAAACTGCCTGCTTTGTCATTTCTGTAATGGCAAAAATACCTTCGCGACCTTTTCCGTCTAGCAAACGGACGGTGTCGCCGACGCGCATTCGCAACACTTTAATAGCGTGCTTTGCTTCTTGACCTTCGAGCAAGCAATTGGTGTCCCATTTATCTGTTTCAAGAAAAAATGTTTTCATGAATTATCTATCTCATTATTGATGTAATACGTAAGGCAATAAAAAAGGGGGAAGCAGCGTGGCTTCCCCCTTAATTTATTCAGTTGGATGCAGCTTAGTCAACAAGCTTCATGCGTGCTGTACCACCTTTATAGAATGGAAGCTCAGCCTTAGTAGCTTCCAGAGATGTACGTGTACCTTTAACAAGGAATTTTTCGTTTTCTGCTGCTTCATTTGTAACATATGCCAGCGCAACGGAATGTCCGACACTTGGGCAGTAAGAACCACTGGTTACTCTGCCAACCTCAGTGCCATCTTCCAATGTGACAACGTCATCATGACGTGCAGAACGACGACCCGGAATGGATAGGGCGATAAGCAATTCGGTGCCTTCGCGATCTTTGCCTTTGCCGATGTAATCAGCTTCGGAGCGAAGCATCCACGCCATACCGGCAGCAGAAGGGGAGTGCTTTGTATCTAAATCTTGACCATACAGTGGAAGTCCCACTTCGAGGCGCAGTGTATCGCGTGCCCCGAGTCCTGCCGGTTCAACTTCTTCTTGAGCATTCAATGCTTCCCAGAGTGCAAGAGCGTTTTCGGAAGGGAGGTAGAATTCGTAACCGAGTTCGCCAGTGTAACCTGTACGGCTAATAATGAGCGGTTGCCCTTTAAAATCAACAGTACGGAAGTTGAAGTATTTTAAGTCACGCAGGGAGCTATCAAATACTTTTTCCAGCACTTCGTATGCCTTAGGGCCTTGGAGGTCTATTTTGGCGGTTTGTTCAGACATATCTTCCAAAGTAAGATGCTCAGGAAGGTGCTTTTTAATCCAGTTAAAATCGCTTTCGATGCATGCCGCGTTAACAACAAGCATGTACTCATCTTCTTCAAGGCAGTAGACGATAAGGTCGTCACGGATTCCGCCTTCTTCATTAAGCAAAAAGCCGTATCCACATTTGCCGGGAACTAGTTTTTCCAGATTATGTGTGACGATTTTTGAAAGAGCTTCACGCGCTCCATCACCAACAAGACCAAATTCTCCCATATGGCAAATATCATAGATAGATGCCTGCTCACGGCAATGGGTATGCTCTGCGATAATACCGGTGTACTGGATTGGCATTTCCCATCCGGCAAAAGGTGCCATTTTGGCACCAGCAGCTTTATGCCAAGCTGTAAGCGGGGTTTGTAAAAGTTCAGACACAGCATGTCCTCCCTGACTGGTTAAAATGTTGTTGGTTGTGGTTGTGACTATTATGGGCGGAAACCCATAATAGATTTTTTTCGAGATTTGCGGATTGCTTTGATATCGTCAAGTAAAGAGACAATTTTACCGTATTCTTTTTTTATCCCAAGTCCGTATTCGGACAGCTCGTCATCTTTTTTCATGATGTACTTACGGCAGAGATAACGGTCATTTAAAATTAACTCTGTGGTGTTGACCATGGAAGCAACCAGCTCTTCGAAATATATGGCTATGTCGAATTTTAATTCTTGAAGAATTTTGACAACCTGCTGAACCATCTCCGCATACGGGATTTTTTCGCCCTTGATTTTGCGTTTTTTCAGCCGTTCAAGAATCATGACTTTTCGAGCTTGCTGTATGTAGTTGTAGCGTAGCTGTACCTCTTGGTAGAGGTCTTTGTATTTGTCAAAAGCTTCTTCGTTGTCAGGATCAAGCAAGTACCCATCAAGGACTTTGATGACATTTGCATAGAATTCATCAGAATAGCTTATGATGCGACGCTGGTGCTTGGTGAGCCATGAATACAAAAATTTAAGGCGCTTTTCTTCGGTGTCTGTGTTTTCGACAAGTTCACTGCGCTTGTATGTGATGTGTCCAATGTATTCGCCGCGGACAATATCGTTGAGGCGCAGGATCATATTGGTGGTGTCTTTGATGATATTAAGATCATCAATAGATCGCCCTGTAATCGGGTGAATGACCTCTTGCTTTGCAACGGAAAGTGCACGTTCTTGTCGGACGTTGTCAGGGTTAAATTTGTGTTGTGTGTATGTGACACGCAAAATAACAACATGACGTTTTCTGTCGACAAAAAATCCGCCTTCTTCGAGTTGTCTGATGACTTCAGATTGATCCTCATCAACTTGAACAAGCGCTATTTTTTCTACAGTAGGGTAGTTTCTCTTTTTCGTTGCGGAGGATATCGTCGTGATAACTCTGTCTGTTTGTCCAAGCACCCGAACCATGAATTTTTCGCCAGCTTTGTGCAGGCGGCGTGAGAACAGCGCGCTGGAAGTTCTTCGTTCTGAGCAAATAGTAAAGCCGTAAAGCTCCATCAGATACTGGTATACAAATAGTCTGTTATGTTCGTATTTCTGGTGATTCCCGACTTCAAATTTTTTGGCTCGCAACCCGAAGCGTTTGATTTCTGGGTCAAGGTCGGAAGGAAAAGAGCCGTAAACACCCGCAAGGTGGTAGTACCCTGAAGAGTCCAAAGCCAGAACATGAGCCCTGTCCATCTCTAGTATATAAGGAAGAAGCTGCGGGTAGTAATCGAGGACAGATGTATCAACCTTACCGAATTCATGCTTGAAGCTGTCATGCATTTTTCGGGGAATACGATTTTGAATGGTTTCTACATTCTGGGCAATTGTGCAATTTTCTAACGGGCAGGCGTAGCCGTCTGCTTTGAATGTAACATCCATTAACGAATGGAGGATATCGAACTGGAAAATTTCAGAGAAATATTGGAGCTCTCGTTCAAATGCGACCAAAGAAAATCCGGGAAGATCTTTGTATTCAAAAAAGTCACTCTCAAAAGAGGGGAGTAGTTCTCCGCGTTCAACAAGCGGATAATCGTCGTTTTCAAAAAAAGGACGCAAAAGACATTGCGTAATCTGTACTGCATCAAGAAATTCTTTTAACTCAGGAAGAGTTTTGATGCTAATAGGTTCGCTGAATGAAAAAGTGTCTTTCCATGGTAACCCGCATTTGCGGAAGGCATCTTTCCAGTGTTTTGGCATCGGCAGTTGGGCTTGCTGTTGTTAAAAAAAGTAAATCAACTGTTTCGACAATGGTTCAAGTTGGTTGATCGTTATTACATACTATTTTTTTTTCTAAAAAAACTCTAGCATTTCGTAGAAAAAAACCTGTGCTCTCATTACTTGGCGTGGTGGTAAAAAAATGATAATGAATTTCGAGGGCTTTATCATTAGATTGAGCTGTATGGGCTGGCTGCTAAATTGCTGGCTGTTTATATTCTATACACAGAAAACGTTATAGAATGTTGCGACGTATTTTTTACATTTAGTTGCGTCGCAAACCACAATTTTTGACTGGGTTATATTGGATGAATACAACCGCTTGTTATGAAAGAATTTTAGGCATTATTTGTAGTGTCTTTGATGCATACTCCGCTGTACTGATTATGCCAGATCGCACCGGTAATTACTTCTCTATTGCCAGCAGCTTTAGTCTTGGTGATATGGTAAATACAGACGAGACTTTTTCTGCTGGAACAGGAAAAGGGCTGGTTGGGTGGATCATTAGCAATGGAGAACCCATGCTGGTCAATGATTTTGATACCAGACAGTACAACCTTGGCTACTACTCGCAAAACGAAGAGACTAAAATTAAAGCCTTTATGGGTGTGCCGTTGAAAAATGGCGCAGGTGTGTTGTGTTTGGACAGCAAGCGCCAATATTCATTTTCAAGTAAGGATCAAAAGATCCTGCAATTGTTTGGTGAACTTGTTTACGAATTTCACACTCGTTCATTTGTTGTGGAAGAGCAAGTTACCTTATCGCAACAGTATCACTGCTTACAGGTTATATATTCTTTACGTAAGCATCTTAAAAAGTGGGATTCTTTTTTATCCAAGTTTCTGATTCTTCTTTCAGATACATCCGGTTTTGAATATTGCAGCCTTGCGACAAGGGATGAGGCTGGAAACAACTATCATATTGAGGGAGAAAACTACCAGCTGCCGCAAAACGATGCGGATAATATTCCATACGGTAGCGGACTGGTAGGTTGGGTGTTTAAAAATAGCACGCCTTTTTTTGTTGAAGGCGGTAAAGCTGCAAGCCAGACTTCTCCATTGTACGGAAAGAGAAAGGGTGTGCCGCATTTTGTTAGCGTTATTTGTATTCCGCTTGAAATCGGTGGTATGACTCGTGGTGTTTTAACACTTGCGAGTGAGACTTCTAAAGTTATTCCTGACGAGTTGAAGAGCTTCTGTCAGATGGCTTCGGAGCATCTTTCCTTATTTTTGGAGAATTTGTATTTACGAAGCAAGTTGTATGAGGCGCACAGACAGGTTGATGATCTGCAACGTGCGGCAGCATACGAACATGAAAATGAATCAAGCTTTTCATTTTCATCTAAGTCCCAAAAGAGGGAATAAATGCTAGGAAAACTTTTGAGCATGTTCGGAAAAGATCTGGCTATGGATCTTGGAACTGCTAATACGCTTCTGTACACACGAAAAGACGGAGTCGTACTTAATGAGCCGTCTGTTGTTGCTATTGATGTAGAACGCAACAGTGTACTTGCTGTCGGGGGTGAAGCGAAAGAATTTCTTGGTAGAACTCCTCAACGTATCCGTGCAATTCGTCCAATGAAGGACGGGGTGATTGCGGATTTTGAGGTTACCAAGCAAATGATTGCGTATTTTATTAAAAAGGTAATTACTGGATTTAGTCTGGTAAAACCCAGTATTGTTATTTGTGTGCCAACAGGTATTACTCAAGTTGAAAAGCGTGCGGTAATCGAATCTGCCCAGCAGGCAGGTGCACGGGATGTTAAATTAGTTGAAGAGCCTATGGCGGCTGCTATTGGCGCTTCCCGTCCTATTTATGAGCCTGTTGGAACAATGGTTGTAGACATTGGTGGTGGCACAACAGAGGTTGCCATTATCTCATTGTCTGCAATTGCCTATGCTGAATCTGTTCGAGTTGCAGGGGACGCGCTTGATGCTGCCATTCAAAGATATTTTCAAGATGAGTTCCAGCTTCTCATAGGAGAAAATCAGGCAGAGAAGGTCAAAATGACAATCGGCTCTGCTTTCCCTTTACCTGAACCATTAGTGATGACTGTTCCGGGAAAGGATATTGTTTCAGGCACTCCAGCATCTGTAGAAGTTAATGACACTGAGATTCGGATGGCGCTTAGTGAGTCTGTAAAGTCAATTGTGTACGCAGTACGCAAAGCGCTGGAAAAAACTCCTCCTGAGCTGGCAGGCGATATTGCAGAATCCGGCTTGCTGCTGGCAGGTGGTGGTGCGCTTCTTCAAGGCTTCAGAGACCTTATCGCGCAGGAAACAGGACTGAATGTTGTGGTTGATGAAGATCCGTTGACTACGGTTGTCCGAGGTGCTGGTAGAACGCTGGAAGATCGGGCTGTATTTTCAGATGTCTACATAAACTAACTTACTAAGGCGGTCATAGACCGCCTTTTATCGTGGAAATTGCAATGGATTTACAAGAGTTGTTACCGCAAGTTCGTGCTGCTGTTATCGAATCTGGTGATCTTATCAAGGATGCGTGGGATAAACCGCGTAACGTTCGCTATAAAGGACGTATTGACCTTGTAACGGAAACAGATGTTGCAGTAGAGCATGACCTGAAAGATCGTCTTGCAAAGATTCTTCCTGAAGCCAGCTTTTTGGCTGAAGAAAGTGCTGCTGATGCGCCGTTGAATGATTTGACGTGGGTGATAGACCCGATTGACGGTACAACAAACTTTATGCATCAAGTTCCACTTGTTTGTACTTCCGTTGGGTTATGGCGTAATGGTCGCATCGTGATGGGTATTATTAATGCACCGATTATGAATGAGTGCTTCTATGCCATTTCAGGAGGCGGAGCATGGTGTAATGATAAGCAAATTTTTGTTACACGCACCGACCAGCTAGAACAGTCACTTATTGCTACTGGTTTTCCTTACACAATAACGGAAGATGCTGATGAAATTACAGACCGTCTGCGCCGCGTGTTGAAGGCATCTCAGGGAGTGCGACGTTTGGGTGCTGCGGCGCTTGATCTTGCATACCTTGCTGCTGGTCGGTTTGACGCTTTTTATGAAAAAGGGCTGAAGCCGTGGGATACCGCAGCTGGTTGGCTACTTGTGAACGAGGCGGGCGGCAAGGTCTCTGAATATGATGCTTCTGTAGATTTTTCTTTGTATTCAAAGTCTCTTTTGGCAAGCAATACGCTTTTACATGCTCAAATGTCAGCACTTATGTAAAAGAATGGTCGTGACTTGCTACGTACCAAAAATGATATTGCAACGCACTGCCCATTCGAGAACAGGTGTGAGTGTATCTGGAAAATGATCGTAGAGTGATTGAAGCTCTTCTGCATCAACAAAAAGACCGTCTTGCACTTCATCGGGATTTGGTGAGAGAGGGCGGTTGCCAATATCGGCAGAATAGAGTGATATCCAGAGAGTTGCATCCTCTATTTGCTCTTCTTGAGATTTTTGGTAGTGCAGCGCAACTGCTGACAGGTTGAGTTCCTTTTGCAGGACGCGTTCTGCGGCTGCTTCAAGTGCCTCATTGACCCCAACGTGTGTAGCGGCTGAAATATCCCATTTCCCCGGTGCTAACGCCTTGCTATTCGAGCGTCTTTGCAAGAATACTTTTCCTTGTTTATTGTAAATGAGTACAAATACAGATTTCATCGCAAGGCGTTGGCTATGCGCTGTGGCAGAGGGCATAACCAACAGTGGTTTGCCTGAGCTGTCTACTACTTCAATATGACTTCCGCGAGATGAATTGTCGTCTTCGGAATAATGTGGATACGTAATGTCTGACATATTTACTACAATAGGACCGCTAGAAGCTGACGGATATATATTTTTCCGTTTAGAAAAAAAAGATAGCGCAGAAGTGGCGGCTTTGGAAAAAAAGTGTTTTTCTACGCCATGGACAGAAAAAGAGTTTAGCTTGGCATTCGATCAGAAGATTTTTGAAGTCTTTGGATTAAAAAAAAATGACAAGCTGGTAGCCTACATAGCCATGTACCATACCGCGGATGAGTTGGAAATCTTAAACATAGCTACCGACCCAGAACACAGAAGAAATGGTGCAGGAAAACGGTTACTTGCTCTTATGCTTTGCATTGGGCAAAAATTAGGTATACAACAGGCATTTCTAGAAGTCCGCAGAACCAATTTTCCTGCCATCAGTCTTTATGAACAGATGTGCTTTTCTCAAATTGGGGTGCGAAAAAAATATTATAAAGATACTGGTGAAGACGCGTTGGTATATCAATGTACACTGGCGGATCTCTCCGGTAGTCATTGCTAAGTAAGGAGCAAAGACCCATGAAAAAGCTTATGGCTGCAAACTGGAAAATGTTTAAAACTGCTCAGGAAGCCAAAGATACTTCTGCTGAACTTGTTAAGCTTGTAGGCGACCTCTCTGACGATAGAGAAGTTGTTATATTCCCTCCTTTTACTGCGCTGCATGCTGCTGGCGAAGTTTTTTCTAAAAGCGAAGGCTACTCTTTTGGTGGACAGAATGTTTGTGCAGCTCTTGAAGGCGCTTTTACCGGCGAAATCTCTCCAGTGATGCTTAAAGATGCTGGTTGTACTTGGGTACTTACCGGTCATTCCGAACGTCGTGCTCTTTTTGGTGAAACAAGTGAGCAGGTTGGCGAAAAAACCACTTTTGCACTTAATAATGATCTGAATGTTTGCCTCTGCATCGGTGAGACTCTTGAAGAGCGTGAAGCAGGCAAACTGGAAGCTGTAATTGCAGAACAGCTTGAAAAAGGTCTTGCAACTATTCCAGATGTTCCAGCAGAGCGCCTTGCTATTGCATACGAGCCAGTATGGGCTATTGGTACCGGTAAAGTTGCTGGTCCAGAAGAGATTTTAGAAGCACATGCGATTGTTCGTGCTAAACTTCTTGATATTTTGAAAGAAAAAGCTAATACTACCCGCGTTCTTTATGGCGGAAGTGTAAAGCCTGAAAACGCTACTCAAATCATTTCACTTGACAATGTTGATGGTGTATTGGTAGGAGGCGCTTCCTTGAAGGCTGAAAGCTTCAGCAAAATTGTTACTGCTTAACAACCGATTCGGATTGATATAGCTCTTAGGAGGACGTTTCGTGGAAACCTTGATTCTGACCCTGCACGTTGTGGTCTGTCTTGCACTTATTTTGCTTGTTCTTTTACAGGCTGGTAAAGAAGGCATGGGTGTTATCTTTGGCGGCGGCAACCAGTCTGCTTTTGGCGGCGCTGGTGCAGGCGGTCTTCTTGTGAAAGTTACTGCAACTCTTGCAGCTATTTTCTTCATCACTTCTTTGAGCTACAACTACATTGCTGGTGATCATGTGTCTAAAGAATCTAGCATTATGGACATTCAGATCGAACAGAAAGCTCAGCCTAGCCCTGACCAGACAGAAAAATAAATAATAAAGCGCGGTAACGCGCTCCTCAGTAACGTATACGTTACATTATGTGCCCAGGTGGTGGAATTGGTAGACACGCTATCTTGAGGGGGTAGTGGGCCACGCCCGTGGGAGTTCGAGTCTCCCCCTGGGCACCATGAATAGTAAGGGATCATAGAAATTATTTCTGTGATCCCTTTTTTGTATGAGTTGTCTCAACTAGCAGTTGGTTTAAGGCATGAAAAAAAGCCCGCTAGGCGGGCTTCTTTTTGTTGGAATTTTCTATTCTTTGTCGCGCAAGTCAAAAACTCGTTTAGCTTTGCCTTGTGAGCGTTCGATTGACCGTGGTTCAACAAGACGAACCTTGCTGGAAACCCCGAGGAATTCTTTGATTGTTTTTTGAATACGCATTTCAATCCGCTGAAGATTTTTAATAGCGTCAGAGAAGAGCGATTCGTCGATTTCAACTTGAACTTCCACGGTGTCAAGATTGCCGTCGCGCTTAACAATAATCTGGTAGTGAGGGGATGCACCTTCGGTTTCCAGAATGATGGATTCAATCTGGGAAGGGAACACGTTAACGCCACGGATGATGAGCATATCATCACTTCGTCCGGTAATGCGGTTCATACGCACGTGAGTTCGTCCACATTTACACGGGGTGTAGTTAAGAGAAGTGATGTCACGCGTTCTGTAGCGAATGAGCGGGATGCCTTCTTTCGTCAGCGTTGTGATAACAAGTTCGCCCGTTTCGCCTTCAGGGAGCTGTTCTCCTGTCACCGGATCAATGATTTCAGGAAGGAAATGATCTTCGAAAATGTGCATGCCATCTTTGGCAACGGCACATTCTATGGATACACCAGGTCCCATAATTTCTGAGAGACCGTAAATGTTCACAGCATCAATTCCCATTTTGTCCTGCAAATCCTTGCGCATTTCCTCTGTCCAAGGTTCTGCACCGAAAATGCCGACGCGAAGTGGAAGATCGCGCATATCGACACCAGCCTGTTTGGCTGCTTCATGCAACACAAGCCCGTAAGACGGGGTGCTGCATATTACAGTTGCTCCAAAATCTTCCATAAGTGATACTTGTCGTTTGGTACCACCGCCGGAAATTGGGATAACAGTAGCGCCAAGGCGTTCTGCACCGTAATGGACGCCAAGCCCGCCTGTGAACAGACCGTAGCCGTATGAGTTGTGAATAAAGTCACTTCGGGTTGCACCTGCTGCCATAAATGAGCGTGCCATTAGCTCTGCCCAGTTATTTACATCGCGCTGAGTGTACCCCACGACAGTTGCTTTACCTGTGGTTCCGCTGGAGGCATGGAGGCGGACAATATTCTCTTTTGGAACAGCAAAAAGTCCAAATGGGTAGTTGTCACGTAAATCCTGCTTCTCAGTAAACGGGAGCTTGGACAAATCGTTGAGGCTTTTGATATCGGCAGGAGTAATTCCTGCCTTAATAAACTGTTCGCGATAGTGAGGAACATTAGCGTATACTCGTTCACAGAGATTCTGTAATCGACGTAACTGAATTGCTTCTAACTCTTCGCGAGGCAGTGTTTCTTGCTCAACATTAAAAATCATACATGACTCCTGATACAATAAGAATAAAATAACTACACGCTTCAGGACACGTAGTTACGGAACGTGCCGTAGTTTTTTTGTTTCCTGAATTTTTTGGACTAGCCAGAATGCTGACTATATATATGTGTAAACATGACAGATGCACCAAAATTGGGAGTCGGGTCAAGTCTGTTTCGCAAAAATGTTATTTTTAATCTAAATTCTCTGAATCTAGTTAATTGCCTACAGACCATAAATAACGTAGGTAGGTGCAGGATTTTATGTTTGGTAAATTTGGATAGTTGTTTCTGCTGACTTTACCACAAGAAAGCGTATATTTTTTGTGTAGCTGCACAGGCGCTGCATGAAGATTTAAATTATAAGTATTGCTGTGCTCTGCTTGCTGACCTGTTCTCACCCGCATCAGCAACTGTAGCCTTTAACGAGTGGATTAAAAAATGATTGGAAAAATTGAAAAAAAATACAGCACTGTTTCTTCTCAGGAAAAGGTCGCTAAGATTATTGAATGGCTTGAAGCCAAGAAGGCTACAAATGTAGTTGTGCTTGACCTTGAAGGTGTTAACTCTTTTACTGATGCAGTTGTTATTGCAACAGCAAAATCTGTGCGTCAGGCTAAAGCGTTAGCAGATGAGGTCTCCATGCGTGCTAAAGGCGAAAACTACGAACATATGCGCGTAGAGGGCAAAGAGAACGCACAGTGGGTTCTCGTTGATCTGAACGATGTTATTGTTAACATTTTCCAGGAAGACGTACGCGATTCTTTCAATCTGGAAAGCCTTTGGGCAGACGCTAAAGTTTTATATAAATCAGAAGCTGAATAGGAATATACACCATGACACCAACCCTTTTGCTGATTCTTGATGGCTGGGGCATTGCACCAGCTGGCGAAGGAAACGCAATTTCTCTTGCAAATACACCAAATCTTGACCGCTTAGTTGCCGATTACCCTACGTCCCGCCTCGCATGTTCTGGTCGTGCAGTTGGACTTCCAGAAGGGTTTATGGGGAACTCTGAAGTTGGGCACATGAACATCGGTGCTGGGCGAGTAGTGTACCAAGATATGACGCTTATTGATGTTGCACTTGAAGAAAACAAATTTCAGAAAAATCTTGTTCTGAATGATGTAATGACATCTGCAAAAGCAAAGGGTGGCACTGTTCACTTGATGGGGCTTGTTTCTGATGGTGGCGTTCATAGTCATATCCGGCACCTGATCGCATTGATTGAAATGGCAAAAGCTGTTGCTGTTGATGTGTGTGTGCACGTATTCCTCGATGGTCGTGACACTTCTCCTACAAGTGGATTGGATTTTGTAAAACAGCTTCAAAGTGCAATTGAGCGTATCGGCGCAGGACGCATTGCCTCTATTTCTGGTCGCTACTATGCGATGGATCGAGATAAGCGCTGGGATCGCAACCAGCTGGCATGGGATTGTTTTGTACACGGTAAAGGTAATGTTGCTACCGATCCATTGAAGGTTATTCAGGAATCTTACGACAACGATATTACTGATGAATTTTTTGTGCCGACATCTATTATTGAAGAAGGCGGCGAGCCTACTTCGATTAAAGATGGTGATTCTGTGTTCATGTTTAACTTTAGAGCAGACCGCATGCGTCAAATTGCGCAGGCAATGTGTTCTGAAGATTTTGCTGAATTTAATCGCGGCGAGTTTCCAAAACTGTCTGCGCTTGCATCCATGACTTCCTATGAAAAATCTTTCGGTCTGCCAGTAGCTTTTGCGAAAGATGATTGTCCGGATCCGTTAGGTGAGATTGTTGCGAAGCAGGGTGTAAAGCAGTTGCGTATTGCGGAAACAGAAAAGTATGCTCACGTAACATATTTCTTTAACTGCGGACGTGAAGAGCCTTTTGAGAATGAAGACCGCGAGCTTATCAGCTCTCCACGTGATGTTGCTACATATGACTTGAAGCCGCAGATGAGTGTTGAAGAAGTAACTGACAAGCTTGTCACTGCTATCAATTCAAAAGAGTACTCAATGATTGTGTGTAACTTTGCTAACCTCGATATGGTTGGACACACAGGTATTATTGATGCTGCAATTAAGGCATGTGAAGCTGTAGATACGTGTGTTGGCAAGGTGCTTGATGCTGTTCGCATGAGTGGTGGCAGGGCGCTTGTTACTGCCGACCATGGTAACGCAGAAGAACTGCGTAACGCTGAAGGCAAAACTCACACAGCGCATACTACAAACCCAGTTCCTCTTGTTGTGTTTGATGAAAACAAGGCTTGGGAGCTTCGTGAAGAAGGCATCTTGGGTGACATTGCTCCAACAATTCTCGATATGTGGGATATTGAACAGCCTGCTGCCATGAATGGAAAAAGCCTTATTAGTAAGGACTAAGCATGAGTAATTCACAGAAGCCGATTGCTCCGGTTAAGCCAGTGGGAATGGAAGTAATTTTCTTTTACCCATGTCCTCATTGTGGGCGTAAGGTACCGCTTATAGGTGCTGTACGACCATCAATTGAGCGTTGTGATGCGTGCGAGAAGCTTTTCCCGATCGTGCCAGTTGATAGCCGTACTCTTCAATACCTTAAAATTTCATTGGCTGACGGTGGGGCTGCAATTGACCCTGACTTTATGTAACCAGCCTTTGCAATAAATAAAAAAAGCGGAGCCTATTTTTAGGCTCCGCTTTTTTTATTAGTATACTCTGGAAAACTACTTTTTGGCGCTGTTGTATGCGTCAGCAATTCTGTCTTTAATGTATGCGCGCATTTCGGCGTCGTCTTCGTCGAGGTTGAAGCAGCATGCGTCTTCTCCCATTAGCCCGCCCGGAACCCAGTCGCCAACTTCATCGGCATCGTTAATCATGTCTGCGTAGAAGCAAACAGAAAGCCAACGGTCAGCTGGGTCGTCATCAATGATGTCTACAAGAACAAAAAGATCACGCTCAGTTTGGTTGCTGTGCTTAGCACGCAAAGAATAGCTTACACCAGGTCTGCCCTTAAAGGAGAGACTGATTCCTTCAAAAGAAAGCAGTAAGTCTTTGTATTCAGTAAAAGCTGCCTTGGTGTTGGCTTCAGATTCAGTCCAGTCTGCAAGAAGGGCATCAAGCTCTTCACGATGAGAATTATCAGTAAACATACATCTCTCCTGAATAGAGTGTCGTGAAAGTAATACTAAAAGCACTGAAAGTTCTCACGAGAGGGGCAACCTGTCAATACTGAGCACCTACTCAAAACATAAACTTATACCCTGTAATGTGAGTGAATTAAGCAATGCTTTTCGGTATATAAAATCTACATTTTAGTTAAACGTCAGAATAGGTATACCAACTTTTTTATTATACCTGAAAATATTGATATAAATGAAAAAACAATATGTTAATGAGCAAATATTCAATTTTGGCAAATTCGGTTGAACAATTCTGTAAGAAAAGTGTAGACATTTTTGTGATCTGGACGTACTTCGGACGTAACGAATGGGAAGGTGAACAACGAGAACAGGTTGCATTTTTACAAATTTGAGATTTAGCATCCCGACGATTCCATTAAAATATCGTCTGTTGCTTCTGTATTCTTCAAATTGTAATGTTAAATCTGCTGAAAGTTGCAGTCGCCGATATGAGTCAAAATTAGTCGAGGTGTTGTTATGGAAAATCGTGAACAGTGGGGGTCCCGTGCGGGATTCATTCTTGCTGCTGTAGGTTCTGCTATTGGTTTGGGTAACATTTGGCGTTTTCCGTACATGGCGTACGAAAACGGTGGTGGCGCATTTTTTATTCCGTACATTTTTGCGCTGCTGACCGCAGGTATTCCATTTATGATTATGGAAT
This sequence comes from Halodesulfovibrio sp., assembly GCF_025210605.1. Classification (NCBI taxonomy): domain Bacteria; kingdom Pseudomonadati; phylum Thermodesulfobacteriota; class Desulfovibrionia; order Desulfovibrionales; family Desulfovibrionaceae; genus Halodesulfovibrio; species Halodesulfovibrio sp. The sequence goes on from NZ_JAOARI010000032.1 coordinate 16,401, forward strand.
TTGGTCTTGGACATAAATATAAAGGTTCAGCACCAAAGGTTCTCGCTGCGGTTAACGCAAAATATGAATGGCTCGGATGGGTGCAGATTGTCATCGCCGCAATTATTGCAGTGTACTACGCAGCCGTAATCGGTTGGACTATCAACTACCTTGGATTCGCTTTTGACGGCGCTTGGGGTGCTGATACTAAAGGATTTTTCTTTGGTGAGTACCTTGGACTTACCTCTTCTCCAACAGAGCTTGGTGGAATTCGCTGGCCTATTTTTGGCGCTTGTGCCTTAACATGGGGCTTAACATGGCTTGCTTGTAACTCCGGTATTCGCGGTGGTATTGAGCGTGCTTGTAAGGTGTTGATTCCACTTCTTTTTGCGCTTGTGCTGGTATTTATTGGCCGTGTTATTACACTTCCAGGTGCAACTGTTGGACTTGATTTTCTTTTCACTCCAGATTTTTCTAAGCTTACAGACTTTAGTGTTTGGGCGGCTGCATATGGTCAGATCTTCTTCTCTTTGTCTATCGGCTTTGGAATCATGATCGCCTACTCAAGCTACCTGCCTAAAAATGCAGATATTTGTAACAACGCAGCAATGACTGTATTTATTAACTGTGGCTTCTCCATGCTTGCAGGTATCATGATATTCTCTGTACTTGGCAGCATGGCACATTCCACAGGACAGGCTGTTTCTGATGTTGCTGGTGCGGGTGTAGGGCTTGCTTTTATCACTATTCCAGCTGCAATCAACACAATGCCAGCACCGTTGTTCTTTGGTACTATCTTCTTCCTGTGTCTTACAATGGCTGGTGTTAGCTCACATATCTCTATTGTAGAAGCTGTTACTTCGGCTGTTATTGATAAGCTCGGCGCATCTCGTCAGAAAGTTGTAACCGCACTTTGCATCATTGGTTTTTCTTTGACTGCTGTGTTTACAACAGGCGCAGGCTTGTTGATTCTCGACATCGTTGACCACTTTATTAATAACATCTGCTTACTCTTTGCAGCGCTCGTAGAAATTGTGCTCCTGAGTTGGGTTATCGGACTCGATGAAGTTCGCAACGATGTTAACGTACATTCAGACTTTTCTGTTGGTAAGCTGTGGGCATTCAGTCTTCGTATCATCACAGTTCTTGTTCTTGGCTACTCATTACTTTCCAGCCTTTACAACAAGATCACTGTTCCTTACGGCGGCTACCCAATGTCCGACCTCGTGATGTTTGGTTGGTCTATTCTGCCTCTCGCAATTGCGGTTGCAGTATTCCTTCAAAAACGTGAGTCTCACAAACAGTTTCAGCATTATTCTTAATAGAGCGTAAGGAGAATATATTATGACTACTTCAGCAATTATCATGATGGCAATTGGATTGGGCGTAACTTGGGGCGGCGCAGCATGCTGTATCTCCCTTGCAATTCGCAAGCGTGAAATCTAGTTCTCAGTTTGTAATATACGTTGAAAAGACGCTGTCTATGAAAGATGGCGTCTTTTTTTATGTGCAATAACTGAAAATTAGTGAGGTAATAGGCATTGACATAAGGTGAACTTAAAAGGTTTTTCTGGGAACTGGGAACTGGGAACTGGGAACTGGGAACTGGGAACTGGGAACTGGGAACTGATGATTGGGCACAAAAAAACCTCGCAGAGCGAGGTTTTTTATAAGTAGTGTAAACTGGTTCTTATTTATTCATAGAAATGAAGAACTCGTTATTACTTTTGGTTTTGCGCATTTTGTCGAGCAAGAAGTCCATGCTATCAATAGTAGACATAGGAGCAAGAATTTTGCGCAGAATCCAAATTTTATTAAGCATTTCTGTACCCAAGAGTAAATCTTCTTTACGAGTACCAGTGCGATTGATGTCAATTGCAGGGAAGACACGTTTTTCAGCAAGGTGGCGATCAAGATAGATATCAAGGTTGCCAGTGCCTTTAAATTCTTCGAAAATAACCTCGTCCATGCGGGAGCCAGTATCAATGAGAGCAGTAGCTATAATGGTTAAGCTGCCGCCTTCTTCAAGGTTACGAGCTGCACCAAAGAAACGCTTAGGGCGCTGCAATGCATTAGCATCAAGACCACCAGAAAGAACTCGACCTGAGGATGGGGTAACCGCGTTGTATGCACGTCCAAGGCGTGTGATGGAATCGAGCAGGATAACAACATCTTTACCACGTTCTACAAGACGCTTAGCTTTTTCTTGTACCATTTCAGCCACTTGAACATGTCGCTGTGGTGGTTCATCGAAAGTAGAACTGATTACTTCTGCATTCTTTACAGTGCGCTCCATATCAGTCACTTCTTCAGGGCGTTCATCAATAAGTAAAATGATGAGACAGACATCGGGGTTATTAGCGTTAATAGAGTTTGCTAATGACTGAAGAAGGATAGTTTTACCTGTACGTGGAGGCGCAACGATCAGACCGCGTTGTCCACAGCCGATAGGAGCCATAAGGTCAATGACTCTGCCGGAGAGATTTTCTTTTCCATTTTCCATTACGAGCTGACGCTCTGGATAAATAGGAGTGAGGTTGTCAAAGAGGACAAGATTGCGGGATTTTTCAGGAGGCTCAAAACCAATTTCGTTCACTCTGAGTAGAGCAAAGTAACGTTCGCCTTCTTTAGGCGGCCTGATTTGACCTGAAACTACGTCACCTTTTCGCAGACCAAAGCGTCTAATTTGAGAAGGGGAAACGTAAATGTCATCCGGCCCAGGCATGTAACTATACATTGGTGAGCGTAAGAAACCAAAACCATCAGGAAGAATTTCGAGAACGCCCTCGCCAAAAATGGCTCCATTCTGTGCTGCACATTTTTGAAGCAAAGCAAAAATAAGCTCTTGCTTACGCATGTTGCTTGGGTTTTCAATTTCGTACTCTTTTGCAAGTTCCATCAGCGCTGCTGCGGGCTTACGTTTGAGTTCCGAAAGATTGAGACCTTCGCTTGGGTCAGCATTTGGATCTGGAGTAAATTGAGGAGCTTGAGATCTTCTTGTTTTTTCACCACGAGGAGCAGCAGGACTTCTGCGTTTTCGAGTTGTAGACCGTGTGGATGTTGTCCGACGTGGTCTTTCCTGCTTCGCTTCTTCGACGTCTTTTTTAGTTGCCATATAGACTCAAAGGAATGGTTTAATTTGAATAGAACATGTACGTGCGTACATAGAGAAGCTATGATACATAGCCGATGACATAGTTAGGAAATGTTTAATACGCCCCCCGAGGAAGGACAATGATTTGAGCAATGCCAAAGAGGGGGACTGAAGAAAAAGTGTAACGTATAGTTAAGAAAATAGCGTATCAGAAAAAAAATGACAAGAACGAGTGACTATTTTTTTTCTTGTGCAGCAATTACATCTGCAAACATTTCTTCGATTTGTTCTTGAACAGCTTCCTGAGTAGTGTCGGTTGCATGGGCAATCTCAAGAGTGATAAGTCCCATTGCCTGTTCCAGAAGACGACGTTCGCCGAATGACAACTCTTTATCTTTTCCGATGAGGAGCAGTTCTTTGAGAACGTATGCAACGTCTTCGAGAGCACCACTTTTAAGCTTGTCGGAATATTCGCGGTAGCGACGGTTCCAGTTTTGCCCTGTGTAGCCGGTAAATCCTGAGCGGTCGTCAAGAGATTTGAGCAGTTCCAGTCCCTCTTCATGGGTACACAAAGGACGTAACACGTTGCTAGCGGTCATTACTGGTACCATGAGGGTCACGTTGTTGCTCAGTATACGGATGAAGTAGAATTCAGCCTCGGTACCGCCTACAGTCTGAGTCTCGATTCTTTCTACTTTGCCTACACCCTGAGCTGGGTATACTACTAATTGATCCTGAGCGAACACAGCGATTCTCCTTGCAATATCTGCGTTACATCGTGAAACGCGAATCACACTCTAACGCAATACGCATTAAGAGTCTATGGTTATCTAATCGAAGAATTAGGGAAGCTTAAAGGCGTTAGTTATTTTGACTGCTTCGTCAAAACCTGATGAAACAAACGCTTCAATACCTTTTCTTGCACCCTCAAGAACCATTTCGACATTCTCTGTTTCTGCTTTAGTAAAACGGTTGAGAACGTAGTTTGAAACAGAACCATGTTCGGGCTTGCCGATTCCAAGTCGCATGCGGTTGAAGTTACGGCTACCAAGATGTTGTTCTATTGAGCGTAATCCGTTGTGACCAGCATGGCCGCCACCGATTTTGAATTTCATCCGACCAAGTGGCAGGTCGAGTTCGTCATGCAGTACAACAACCTGTTCGGGGGAAATGTCGAAGTATTTACAGGCATGACCGACGGCTTCGCCAGAAAGGTTCATGTAGGTCATTGGCTTAATGACAAGCCAAAAATCGCGGGATGTGCCGATTCTGCATTTCCATGCATCATATTTTTTCTTTCCAATGGAAAGGGGAGAGCATGCATCGGGCGTAAAACGCTGTGCATCTTCCAGCAGGTGGTCTGCAACCATGAAGCCGAGGTTATGGCGGGTATTAGTGTATTCTTTACCCGGATTTCCCAAGCCGACGATTACTCCGGAAATATTCATAGCTATCCTGTTGTGTGAATCGAATAAAAAGGAAATGGCCCCATGCCGAAGCGTGAGGCCAACGATTTCACTAGGAATTCGCTTAATCTTCTGCTTCTTCTGCTTTTGCAGAACCCCGACCTGGTACTACTGCGAGTACTTTAAAGTCGTTATCGTAGTAAGCAGTTACGTTTTCAGGAAGCTCAATTTCGCTAACTTTGAGAGAAGTGTGGATGTCAAAGTCAGTAACATCAACAACAACTTCGTTAGGAATATCAGCTGCTTTAGCAGCTACTGTAATTACCTGACGGTATTCTTCAAGACGACCACCAAGTTTTACGCCTTTAGAAGAACCAGTAACGCGAACCGGAATTTTGATGCGGATTTCTTTGTCTGCATCAACACCGTAGAAGTCAACATGCTGGAGACGGTTTTTGAACGGATGACGTTCAAGTTTCCAGATGAGACATTCTTTTACTTCGCCTTCGATATCGAGAGAGATAACATTGGTAAGGCCTGCTTTTTCGTACAGTTTTACGAGTGGCATTTCATCCATTTTTACAGGGATGTTTTCACCGGTAGTGCTGTAAAAGATACCAGGAACTTTGCCTGCTACACGAAGCTGACGGTTAGCGCCTTTACCAAGACCTTCACGTTTTTCAACGGAAAAAGTAATTTTATCTGACATTTAATAACTCCTTTGAGGTTCCACCACGAGGTTTTTCACTCGCTGCAGATACGTTCTTTATACAAAAAGAACGCTGACGGAGGATTCCGTGTGGATATTATGAATTGCTTTCGCAAGAAGACCTGCAATAGAAAGGACTTCGAGCTTATCGCACTGATTAATTTTGTCGCCGAGCTCAATAGTATCGGTAACAAAAACTTTTGTGAAATCTGAATTACAAAGACGTTCAATAGCTGGACCGGAAAGAACAGGGTGAGTGGTACAAGCCATAACTTCTTTGGCACCGTTGTTCATAAGAACGCCCGCTGCTGCACACATGGTGCCTGCGGTATCGATCATATCATCAACAACGATGGCGATTTTATCTTTTACGTCACCGATAACGTGCATAGCTTGAGCCTGATTTGGCTTGTCACGACGTTTATCAATGATTGCGAGACCAGCGTTGAGACGTTTAGCGTAAGCACGCGCACGTTCAACACCGCCAGCATCAGGAGAAACCAATACGATTTCACCTTTTTCACTCTGGATGCCACGAAGACGATCAAGCATTACTGGAGCAGCGTAGAGGTTGTCTACTGGAGCATCAAAGAAGCCCTGAATCTGACCAGCGTGAAGATCTACGGTTACAAGGCGGTCCATACCTGCAGTAGTCAGGAAGTCCGCGACAACTTTAGCACTGATAGGCGCACGAGGAGCTACTTTGCGATCCTGACGTGCGTATCCGTAGTAAGGAACAACTGCAGTCACACGGCCGACGCTTGCGCGTTTAAGAGCGTCAAGCATAAGGCAAAGCTGCATGAGGTTGTCGTTAACAGGTGCAGACGTAGACATAACAACAAAAACGTCGTCGCCTCGTACATTTGCACCGATCTCGATGCGGCATTCGCCATCGCTGAAAGTTTCACAAAGGGTTGGAGTAAGCTCGCAGCCTAAGTGGCTACAGATTGCTTCTGCCAACGCAGGATTGGAAGAGCCGGTGAGGATTTTTAGATCGCCGTTCATGGTACCATATTGGGGTTATAGTTTGTTACCTGTAAAGTAGATGGCTGGGACGGCAGGACTCGAACCCGCGGATGTCGGGACCAAAACCCGATGCCTTACCAACTTGGCTACGTCCCAGTATTTACAGGTGGTGGAGATATGTGGCAACGCCTTCAGCCTGTAAGGCTGTTGCAGCACGTTTAGCCTGTTCCATCTCTCGATACAAAGCAAAGATGCTAGAACCGCTTCCACTCATGACAGCGCCTTCAGCGCCAAAGCTCATAAGTTTTTCTTTGTACGCCCGCAGCTTCGGAAAGGCCGAGTATACCACCACTTCAAAACTATTAAAAAGCCACAAGGCACGAGAGGAGTGCTTTCTATCTTTTGATGTGGTACTTGTCAAGATTTCTTTCGGATTATTGTCAGCATTGTTGCCAAGTATTGTTTTATCCCATGCATCAAACGCCCAAGGGGTAGATATGCTGATTTCCGGACAAATAAGCACAAGTGAGTATCCAGCGAGTGAAATATTTGATGGTGATAATATGTCACCTATGCCCGTTGCATGTGCAGGAACGTTGTTCAGAAAGAAGGGAACATCTGCTCCGATAGTTACTGCAAGAGTATTTAAACTTTCTGGCGTGAGTTTGTTCGGGCTATATTTATTAAGATAGTTTAGCATGACAGCAGCGTCGGAGCTGCCACCACCTAATCCTGCACCATCAGGTATGCCTTTTTCTACAGCAACGTTGAGGTCAGGCCTCCATCCTGTTGCAGCAGCATATTTTTCCCAGCTTTTGTATATAATGTTTTTTTCCGTGGGGATGGAAATAGCAGGACACCTGAGGTTAAGACCGGTGTTTGCGGGCGCTTTGGCAATAGTTATGGTGTCATATGGTTCCGGTAGGGGAAAGAAGAGGGTATCAAGTTCATGATACCCGTTCTCCCGAACACCAGTAATTTCTAAGTGCAAGTTTATTTTGCACCCCGCACGCAGCATGACTGATTCTGGTTGTGCTAAAGACATGTTAGGCGGTGATTGTTTCAACCGTGAGGTTATCGTTGGTAAATACACAAATTTCTGAAGCAATTGCCATGGCGTTTCGACAAACGTCTTCAGCGCCCATGTCGCTGTGACGTTTCATACCACGCGCTGCTGCAAGAGCGTATGCTCCGCCGCTGCCAATCGCCGCAATATTGTCATCAGGCTCGATCACATCGCCGTTACCGCTGATAATGAAAACATATTCTGCGTCTGCAACAATAAGCATAGCTTCAAGTTTGCGCAGGTACTTGTCAGAGCGCCAGTCTTTTGCCATTTCGACAGATGCACGCAAAAGGTTGCCGCCAAACTCTTCAAGCTTAGCTTCGCAACGTTCAAATAATGTAAAAGCGTCTGCTGTAGCACCGGCAAAGCCAGCGATAACTTTTTCGCGGTAAATGCGGCGTACTTTGCGCGCCTGATGCTTCATAACAATAGATTGACCAAGTGTTACCTGCCCGTCACCAGCCATTGCAACACCGTTAGCGTCTTTTACTGCCAGAATTGTTGTTCCACGAAGTTCCATAACTAGTCCTTATATTATGCTTGTCGAATATGAATCGAAGTTATTCAGAAAGAGTAGGGTACGTTTTTGCCCTTAAATTTAACGGCAAAAAGAAAATGATTATTGCCAGTATGCAGCTCGTTCGTCGCGCTGTTTTTTTATCAGCTTAATTGAATCTGTCTGCTTCTGATTAGTAGCAAGTGCTTCGGCTTTTTTGATATGATATGCTGTTTTCTTAGCGTCGTTGCGGTACAAGGCACTGTAAGCAAGGTGGAGATGTCCGCTAAATTGATCGCCATTTTGACCGAGCATTTTGCCATAAAAAAAGTGTACTTCAGAATCTTCAGGAAGTGTTTTTAATATTTTTTGGTAGTAGTTGGCAGCCGCGTCTGCATCACCTTTGTCATTGAGGAGGCGCGCATAGAAAAAAAGTGTCATGAGATCCTCAGGATTTCTGACGGCGGCTTTTTGAAGTAAGAAAATAGCTTTGTTGGTATCGCCCTTAGTGTAATGGAACCTACCTGCTTCTCGGAGAATCAGATAGTCTTTCGGAGCTCCTTTCAGGGCTTTTTCAAAGTGTGCAGCAGCTTCTTTTACCTTGTTAACTCTGGCAGCAGCAATTCCTAACCCCATATAAATAAGAGGTGTTTTTTCTTGTTTAGAAAAGTAGGCAAGCGCAATGTTAGGATCAGTATACTGTGAACGCACCAGCGTCTGTACACGCCTAAATCGTTCATCATCTTCTGGGCGGTTTTGAAGCTCTTGCGGTAGAGAAGCAACACGGTCAGCAAGGTAATCTTGGCGTTCTTCTACGGCAGGGTGAGTCGACATGTAGGTCGGCATATTAGAACCGGATTCCCATTTGCGTCGGCGGATTTTTTCAAAGCTGCTTGCTAATCCGATAGGATTGTAACCTGCCTCAGTGAGGTAGATAAGTCCCATTTGGTCAGCTTCACGTTCGTCATCCCTGCTGTAACTAAGTAAGGCAGCTTGGCTCGCAGCCATAGAGCCAGTGATGAGTCCACTGGTAATGTCGGACCCTGCACCTGTGGTTGCACCAAGTACAGCCCCAGCGAGCATTCCCACAAGGCTCATAATCTGTACTTTTTGTGATTTCTCAATGCGTTTAGCAATGTGGCGTTGTGTAATGTGAGCAAGTTCGTGAGAAAGAACACCAGCCAGTTCAGACTCATGTTCAAGCTCCAGCAGCATTGCTGTGTTAACAAACACATATCCACCCGGAACCGCAAATGCGTTCAGGGTGTCATCTACGACAACATTAATTTCAAATGGGAATGGCTGAGGAGGAATATTTTTTTTGATTCTATCGAGAAGACCCCTGACGTAAGAAACAATCTCTGGGTCTTCAATAATCGGCATTCGAGACTTAACAAGAACGCTGAATTTTTTGCCAAGCTCAACTTCATCCTTTACACCAAAATTACCGAACGTATCCATAATATTGGCTTTTGCAAGATGAACAGGCGGAAGAAGAACAATAAGCACTGCAACAAAAGCGCACAAAAGATTTTTCCAAAATGGAGTGGATTGTATTGTTTGATAATGTTGCAGTGCTTTTTTCATAATTATAGTACGTCCCATACTGGGCCGGTAGGTGTATCTCGTACATCTACGCCCAGATCGGTAAGTTTTCCTCTAATGGTGTCGGCAGCTTCGAAGTCTTTGTTTTTGCGAGCTTCGAGGCGCTGCACCATGAGTTCTTCAATAGCATCAATAGAGATGTTTTTGCGTGTAGCACGTTTGACCTTAAGCTCATGCAAGAAAGATTCTGCATCAAGACCGAACAGACCGAGGATTTCGCTCCATTTTGTAAGATCAGTCGTAAAGCGTTCGAACAAGGTTTTAGCACCTTCGCTTTTACGCATGCCTTTATCTTCCATTATGCGGTTCATAAGACGAACGATACTGAAAATATGACCAGTTGCACCGGCGGTGTTCATATCGTCAGCCATAGCAGCGTCAAATGCCGCACTCTGGTCTTCGTATTCTTTTACAACATCTTCCGGCAGAGCTGCTTTGCTCCACTTGGATTTGTTGAGTTCATTCGATACAGCCAGCTTGGTTTCATAAATGCGTTTGATGCTTTTTTCTGCATCATCCATGGCAACAAAACTAAAGTCAATCGGGCTGCGGTAGTGCTTTGTCAGCAAGAAGAATCGCAGAACTTCTGGAAGGTACGATTCCAGAATATCACGAATGGTTTTGAAGTTGCCAAGAGATTTGGACATCTTCTCAGAGTCAATTTGTACAAAACCGTTGTGAACCCAGTAACGAGCCATTTCTGTTTCGTTTGCAGCTTCACTCTGTGCAATTTCATTTTCATGATGCGGGAAAATAAGGTCTAATCCGCCGCCGTGGATGTCCAGCGGCTGTGGCATGTGACGATGGCTCATAGCTGAACATTCAATATGCCAGCCCGGACGACCTGCGCCCCAAGGGCTTTCCCAAGAAGGCTCTCCCGGTTTTGCGCTTTTCCACAGAGCAAAATCAAGCGGATCTTCTTTTTCATCATCAGGAGCAATGCGTGCGCCGGAGCGCATATCATCAACATCGCGTCCAGAAAGTTTGCCGTAGTCCTTAAACTCGCGGACACGGAAGTAAACATCGCCAGATGGCGTTGAGTAGGCTTTGCCTTTTGCGATAAGTTTCTCACACATTGTGACCATGTCATCAATGTGTTCTGTACATTTTGGCTCAAGGTCAGCGCGTAGAATATTAAGTGTATCCATGTCTTCGTAGAATGTCTGGATGTACTTTTCTGCAACTTCCTTGCTGGTTAAACCTTCTTCGTTGGCGCGTTTAATGATTTTATCATCAACGTCAGTGAAGTTACGCGCGAACAAAACGTCAAGACCAGTGCTGCGAAGGTAACGAACGAGAACATCAAATACCACTGCGGATCGGGCATGACCAATATGGCAAAGATCGTACGCGGTGATGCCGCATACATACATATTTACTTTGCCTTCGGTAAGAGGAGTAAAAGTCTCTTTCTTATGTGTCAGAGTATTGTAAAGCTGCATGGTCGTAGGTTTCCTTCTACGCTTTGTCGAATTGGTCAATACGGCGCTGGTGACGACCGCCTTCAAATTCGGTTTCGAGGAAAAGTTCAGCAAGGTTTACGGCAACACCTGGACCGGTAACTCGTTCGCCAAGACAGAGTACGTTTGCGTTGTTGTGCTGGCGGGTGAGGCGTGCGTGGAACTCGTTAGTGGCAAGAGCTGCACGAATGCCCGGAATACGGTTGGCAGCCATAGACATACCGATGCCGGTTCCACAAATGAGAATACCCAGTGCATCTTCTTCAAGAACCTTTGCACACACTTTTTCGGCGTACATCGGGTAGTCTGTGCTTTCGGTAGAGTAACAGCCCAGATCTTCGACATCGTATCCCTTTTTAGTAAGGTATTCTACGATGACAACTTTAAGAGAAAAGCCACCATGATCCGCGCCGATAAATACTTTTTTAGACATTGTTACCTCTATGTTACTGACGGCGTGTTTGCCGATTTATGCGTCTTGGTTATGTACTTCTTTGAGTCGTGCAATTTCTTCTTTAAGAAAAGCAATTTGCTTTGCAGCGCTGGTCATTTCAAAAGAAGGAACTGCAGGTTTCTCTTCATTTTCTTCAAGGTGGTATGATGTCACCTTGCCGAGAGCTGCATACTCTTGCTCCAAGCGCTTTTCAAGTTGCTTTATCTCAAAAGAATGAAGAATGTCAGAAAACATGCGTTTTATGTTCTGCTTCCAAACGGTCAGACCAAAGCAAAGGTTTGCAAAGATAGATTTCTCTTTTTCAGGTGCGGAAGTGTCAGACATGATTTCCTCGTGTAGTTTTCAATGCCTAAGCATTGTTATGTTCTTTTACCGTTGCCCTGCCAGCGTCGACAGTAAAAAGTCATACAATAGATTACTGCATTGGTGTAACTTTTGTGTCCGGGGGCAACGTAAGCTCTAAGGCTTTTTGCGTAAAACGTGTTGCCGGTTTCGTGCGGTCTTTAATTAAAAATAATGCACTGCGTTCAGTTCCGGCAATCACTCTAATTTTGTCAGGTAATCCATTATCATAATTTTCAAAAGAAATAGACATGGACTTGTCTTTTCGCTCCCAGACAATAGGATGTCCCTGTTTATTTAAGACAAGAACTCCGTTCGTCAACTTTGGTGACGAACTTCTGTTACTCTGTCCAGAGAATGTATACGCAATATTGGTATCACTCTCAACGTAGGCAGTGTCGTAGACTGCTGGGAATAATTTTGTATAATTTCCACGGAGTAAAGCAACAATGTCTTGAACAGATATTGGCACAGATAACCCCAGTCGTACAAATAATTCCTGACCGGAGTTTGAGTACACTGCGCGTTTGTTGTCCGGTTCATAAATAATAGAACGTGAACTGCTGACGCGCAAACCGGCTATAACTGAGCCGAATGGGCCTAGAATATCAATACGGACAGGGTCGTTACCGTTACCCCATATGCGAAGTGAGGCACGGCTACTGGAATCTGGTGTTTTAAAGCGGAATGATGTGCTGAGGCTGAAAGGATCACTGGGATTTCTGCTTTCTGCTGCTGCACGGTACGTAGCCCATACTTGCTCTGCCTCTATTTGCGATGCCTGCTGGTCTATGCGTATCTGTGGTGCATGTTGTGCACAAGCGCTTAAAAACAATAAACAAAAAACTACAGATGCTAGACGAAGCAGTTTTTTCATTTATAAGTCCTTGAGTTTTTTTCGGATCAACGCAGGATTGCTGTGGCTTTTCAAAGCTTTTTTGTAGCCCTTTCTGGCTTCGGCTTTATTGCCTCGCTGTTTGGCAATGTCACCGTAATGTTCCAAAATGGTTGGATCATTTGTACCAAGAGTTACGGCTTGTGTAATATATGTCCATGCGTTTTTGTAGTCTTCACGTAAAAAATAAACCCACGCTAACGAATCAAGAATATATGGCTGTCCCGGTGCAAGAGTGGCAGCGGTGCGAACCAAAACTAACGCGCGATCTAAATCTTTTCCCATTTCGGCAAGAGTATAGCCGACAAAGTTGAGTGCTTTAAAGTATTCAGGGTCGCGGCTGATTACTTCTTCCATGACTTCAAGGGCGCGTGTCTGATTGCCCATAGCGTGGTAGATAGAACCTTTGGTAAACAATAATTCTTGATCGTTCGGCCAGATAGCAAGGGCAGAGTTTACAGTTTTCAAAGCATCTGCTTGTCGCTTTGCTGCCATAAGCAGTTCTGTTTCGAGCTCAAGTAAAAAACGGCTTTGAGGGTCGCGTTCACGCGCAGATTGTACCAAGCCTATGGCTTCATCCGTTTTTCCGAGTTGGTATAAAATTCGACTTCGGAATTCTAAGCTTTTTATCCAGCTAGGGTGATTTTGTGGAATATTATTAAGTAGTTTAAGTGCCTTGTTTAAATCTTTTTCGTATTCGAAAGCGATAAGAGCAAGGTGGAAGAAAACTTCTACTGGATGATTGTTTTCCGCAAATGGTTCCAGCATTGTTTGGGCTTCTTTATAGAACCCCTCGCTGATAAAGATAGTTGCGGCTTCAATTGTGAATTCCTTAGAAGTAGGTCCAATTTGCACAAGCTCAAGAGCCTTTGCAGGGTGGTTCAATTTCAGGTTCAAATTGATAAGGCGCAACCAGCTGACCTCATTTGAAGTGTCTACTGTAATGAGCTGCTCATATGCTTGCTCTGCAAGCACGTAATCTTGTTTTAACTCATAGAGTCTTGCCAGCTCTGACCATGCTTCAAGCAAAGTGGCTTTCTGTTCTGTTGCAGTTATAAGCTCTTTTTCAGCATCATCATATTTTTTCAGCTGAATAAGTGCTTTTGCAAGATAGAGGCGAGTGACAGGTGTGCGTAGGGACTCGGCACTTTCGCGGAACGCGTCAACTGCTTCTGGGAATTTCCCGCTATCAAAATAGAGTAGACCAATAGCGCGAATAGCGTCGTCGGATTGTGGGTTCGCTTCTAAATAGGTTCGGAGAACTCCGACGGCTTTTTCCAGTTTGTTTTCAAGTCGATATGATTCTGCTTTAAGCAGCACGAGCTGAAAATTCTTTGGAAAGTTTTTGATACCTTGTGTGGCTATTTTTCGTCCGGTAATCGGCTTGTTTGTGCGAAGGTAAAAATTAACAGCCTCAAGATACACTTCAATTGGCGGCGATAGCTTGAGAAGATTGGATAACGCATCCTCGGCGCTGCTGTGGTCGTTTTGTCTTGTAGCTTCTTCAAACAGTAAATAGTGATAGGTGGTTGCAGCTTCTTTGTTAAGTACGTGAGGCAATGCAGCCTGCGGTTCAGGCATGTTTGCAGCACATCCGGAGACGAGCAGTGCGCAGCAGGACACGATAACAGAACGTAGGCGTTTGTTATTTGTACGCATAATAAAAATCCATATTTGGGATAGAAGTTTGGGGTTGTAAGTACCCCTAGCGCTGAATCCAATCTTTGGAAAAATCTTTAATTTCCTTAAATAAATGATCGCGAATCTTTTGCAGCAACCGCGCTTCAATTTGCCTGACTCGTTCTCTGGTTATTCCAAATTGTTCACCAATCTCTCGCAGCGTGACTGGATCATCGGATAATAACCGTTTGTGCAAAATCTCAAGTTCTTTTTCGTTAAATGTGTGTTCAATCTGATTAATTTTTTGTGTCAGCATTTCCGCCATCTGGTGGTCGGAAAGAACATCTTCAATACCCGGACCAAGCGCAGGAAGAAAGTCCATGCGAGTTGCCCCGCCTGCGTCATCACCAACAGGAATGTTCAATGACATGTCAGAAGCGTCGAGCCGTTGCTCCATTTCCACAACTTGCTCTTCTGATACATTAAGCTTCTTCGACAATGTTGCAGCGTCAGGGTCGAACCCCTGAGAAATAAGGCGCTGACGTTCTTTATTCAAATTGTAAAAAAGTTTTCGCTGCGCCTGTGTTGTTCCAACTTTGACAAGTCTCCAGTTATCCATAATAAATTTAAGGATATACGCTTTAATCCAAAAGGATGCATAATAGGAAAATTTAATGCCCTTGTCAGGGTCGAATTTGTTTACAGCTCGCATTAGACCAACGTTTCCTTCCTGAATAAGGTCAAGAACGTTTTGCATCCAACGACGTTGGAAGTCCATTGCGATTTTTACAACGAGACGAAGGTGGGAGGAAACAAGACGGAAGGCTGCATCAGAATCATTATGCTCCTGAACACGTTTGGCAAGTTCAAATTCTTCATCTGGTTTAAGCATTGGAAATTTGCTGATTTCACGCAAATACATGCTTAAAGAATCAGTAGACCGTGTTCGCGCTGTGGCACTTTTATCAACAAATACCGGTAGGGTATCAACTACTTCTTTTTCGCTTTCGTCTTCGTCAGAAATATCGATAACAGGATCAATATCTAAGTTTTCCTCGTTGTCGGAGTCTTCTACATCAAGAAGTTCGACGTCAGCAACTGTTGTCTCTTTGAGGGAATTCTTAGTGTTATTTGTAGATTTGGTCATAATCCTGTTTTTATCTTTTACCCTTATAGCTTGGCATAGACCTTGTTTGTGGCAAGTATCTACGTCTGGTTAACCGTGTGAATGCGTGCTATTTACCAATAACAAAGCATATAGTTTTTGTTTGTTCTTTTCAATGTTTTTCAGTAGAGCAATACTTTCTTTACATAGTGTTCTAGCGTCCTGTGTGGCGATTATTATACCCTTTGGATATGTTTTAGGAGTTGTTTGTGGCTGATTTTCGTAGTGCCTTATCTTCTGGTGAGTTTATATTTTTCGATGGTGCAATGGGAACAATGCTGCAAGCACGCGGGTTGACTGCCGGTGTAAGTCCGGAAGTCTGGTGTATGTCAAACCCTGAGGTGTTACAGGGTGTGCATTGTGACTATGCCCGTGCCGGTGCCACTGTTCTTACCACAAATACGTTCGGTGGAACTTCGTTCAAGTTGCCGGAAGGTATGGATGTTGTTGGTTTCAACCGTGAAATGGCTGCTGCGGCAAAGCGCGCCGCTGTAGAATCCGGTCGAGAAGTGTATGTGGCTGGCAGTGTCGGACCAACTGGACATTTTTTGCGCCCGCTGGGTGATCTTGAATTTTCTGAATTGGTTGATGCGTACAAAGACCAGATCACAGGGCTGGTTGAGGGCGGCATCGATCTTGTTATTTGTGAAACTCACTTTGATGTAGCAGAGCTTCGTGCGGCAGTGGTTGCTGTGCGTGAAGTCTGTGATCTTCCCGTGGGTGCATCCATGACGTTTGAAAACGGCATGTCATTAACCGGTTCCTCCCCTGAAGTTTTTGTCGAAACCATGCTTAACATGGGTGTCGATTTTGTTGCAACCAACTGTAGTGCAGGACCTGAGCAGATGGTCTCTGTTGTTCAGGAGATGCTTGATTATTCAACTGTGCCTGTGTTGGTCATGCCTAATGCTGGTCTCCCAGAACTGGATGAAGACGGCAGTACAGTATTCCGCCTCGATCCTGAGTCATTCGCAACACAAACTAAAGTGTTTGCTGAAATGGGTGCGCGCTGCCTTGGCGGCTGTTGCGGCACTACCCCTGAACATATCTCAGCGCTCGCCGCGGCAGTGGCAGATTTGACTGCAAAACCAGTTCTTCGTGAAACTGATTGCTTCTGTCTGACATCCCGTTCTCAAGCTGTTCGTTTTGGCATCACATCACCTACACGTATTATTGGTGAGCGCATAAACCCTACAGGGAAAAAACAGCTTATTGCAGAATTACAGAGTGGGCAGCTTACCTCTGCTTTGATGTTTGCACAGGAGCAATTGGACTGTGGCGCGCCTGTGCTTGACGTGAACGTAGGTGCTCCAATGGTTGATGAGACAGAAATTTTACCGGAATTACTCGGTAAACTTGTTTCACAATTCCCCGTACCATTGTCCATTGACTCATCCAATATGGATGCTGTTGAAGCTGCCTTAAAGGTATATCCTGCTTCTTCACTGGTGAACTCTATCAGTGGTGAAGAAGGGCGTCTCGACCGCCTTGGGCCTTTGTGCAAAAAATATGGTGCGCCTTTTATTATGCTGCCGTTGACAGGCAGTAAGCTCCCTGTTGCTGCTAAAGACCGTATAGCAATCATTGATGACATGTTAGAAAAAATCGACGCGCTCGACATTCCGCGGCGTCTTGTTATCGTTGATGTGCTTGCACTTGCAGTATCTTCTAAACCAGAAGCTGCGTTGGCTTGCTTGGACACAGTAGAGTACTGTACAAAGCTTGGTTTGCCGACCACTATCGGGCTTTCCAATATTTCATTCGGCTTACCGGCAAGACCGTTGCTCAACGGTACATTCCTTGCCATGGCTGTGGCTAAAGGGTTAAGTTCCTGCATCGCACACCCTGGCAACCCGCAGATTTGTGAGACATTGGCTGCAGCTGAAGTGTTGATGGGACGTGACGAAAATGCGGCAAGCTTTATTGCCGGTTTCACTGAGTGGAAATCTGGCGCAGGTACTGTCGTTGCTGGTGGTTCTGTTTCCAGCAGTGCAGCAACAACTGTTTTTGATGCGGTTGTTAAGGGTGATAAAGACGCCGTTATCGGTCTGATTAAAAAAGAATTAGAAAATAATATCGAGCCGTTTGAAGTTGTTAACGGAATGCTTATTCCGGCTATCACAGAAGTAGGGATGAAGTATGAGCGTAAAGAGTACTTCTTACCCCAACTGCTTCGTTCGGCTGAAACTATGCAGCATGGCTTTTCTTTGCTGCGTCCGCTGCTTGAAAAAGATGCCGCGGCAACTGTTCGTCCAAAAGTAATAATGGCAACAGTTGAAGGTGATATTCATGATATCGGGAAAAATATTGTTTGCTTAATGCTGGGTAACCACGGGTTTGATGTGGTTGACCTTGGCAAAGACGTGAAAGCAGAAACCATTGTTGATGCAGCTGAAGAACACGGTGCAAAGATTATTGGTCTTTCTGCGTTAATGACGACGACTATGGTACGCATGGAAGATACACTAGAATTACTCAAAGAACGTGGCATGGATGATGTGAAGGTAATGATCGGCGGCGCGGTGGTAACAGCTGCGTTTGCAGACACTATCGGCGCACATGGCTATTCTGAAGATGCTGTATCTGCTGTACGAGTCGCCCAATCTTTCTTAGAGGAGAGTTAGTCAGTATGAAATCTATTAAATCCGTAATGCGCGTTGTACTGTTGTGCATGGCTGTTGCTATTGTTTTTGGGGTACAGTCTGCTAAGGCTGAGCCGCTCAAGGTTGTTGATACTCCAGAAGTTATAAAGCTCATCAACAGTGGTAAGGGAAAAGTTACAGTTGTGAACTTCTGGGCATCGTGGTGCCCGCCTTGCCGTGACGAAATTCCGGATTTAAAGAAAACTCGTGCTGCTTTTTCTGAAGATCAATTGTTGCTGGTAGGCGTTTCTGTCGATGAAAATGCTAAGTCAGCAGAAGAGGCTGTGGCTGATTTTACAATAAATTACCCTGTAGTACTTGCAAAGCCGGATGTGTACGAAGCCTTTGGTATTCAATCTATTCCTCGGCTTTTGATATATAACCCTAAGGGTGACCTTATTATAGATCATGTAGGACCTGTGGCTTTTGAAGAGCTCAAAAAGGTCATTGATGAAGTTTTAAAGGAAAACGCTAAATAATGCCTGAACCGTTTATTCGCAAAGCACGGATGCAGGATGTGAAGAGAATTCACCACCTGCTGATGACGTGTTCTACTCAAGGACTCCTTCTTCCTCGTTCTTTAACACAGTTGTACAATTGCCTGCGGGAATTCAACGTTCTTGACCCCGGTGATGGGGGAGAGATTATCGGTTGTTGTGCTCTTTCTATTGTATGGGAAGGGCTGGCAGA
Organism: Halodesulfovibrio sp.; assembly: GCF_025210605.1. Taxonomy (NCBI): domain Bacteria; kingdom Pseudomonadati; phylum Thermodesulfobacteriota; class Desulfovibrionia; order Desulfovibrionales; family Desulfovibrionaceae; genus Halodesulfovibrio; species Halodesulfovibrio sp. Next base: position 34,990 of record NZ_JAOARI010000032.1, read on the forward strand.
AATTCGTTCTTTAGCAGTGGATGAAAATGCCCGTCGCGGCGGGTATGGTCGTAAACTTGTCGAGGAATGTTTAGATGAAGCTCGCACATTAGGTATTTACAAAATCTTCACTCTCACCTATCAAGATGCCTTTTTTCGGAAGCAAGGCTTCGTAGAAGTGTCGAAGGAAGTACTGCCGCAAAAGATTTGGGCAGACTGTGTTAATTGTCCAAAATTCCCAGAGTGTGACGAAATAGCCATGCTCTTAGAGATACAACCAGATGATTCTGGAGAGAGTTAATGGAAATCAAGGAACTTAAAGTAGTTTATAGCGAAGAACAGATTCAGGAACGTGTTAAAGAGCTTGCAGCGCAGATTAACAAAGACTTTGAAGGTGAAGACCTTGTAGTTGTTTGTGTGCTGAAGGGCGCATTCATGTTTTTCTCTGATTTATTAAAGCATCTCACTGTTAAGCCCGAAATAGATTTTGTGCGTTGTGCAAGTTACGGCAACAACACAACTAGCTCTAAAACAGTATCTTTTACGAAAGACCTCGAAATTTCTATCGAAGGCAAGCATGTTCTCATCGTAGAAGATATTGTTGATACCGGTCATACAATTACTTTCCTCATGTCTCAGCTTAAAGCTCGTGGTGCAAAGTCTCTTAAACTTGCTTCCGTCGTGGAAAAACTCGAGCGTCGCGAAACAGAAGTTGTTGTGGATTACCCCGGCTTTATTCTGGAAAAAGGATTCATTGTCGGATATGGAATGGACTACGCCGAAAAGTATCGTGAGTTGGGAGCTATTTACGAAGCCACTGTAATCGACTAACGGTTTTTGAAAATGTAATTGGGAAGCGTTATGCATATTACCTGTCCAAATTGTTCTACAAAGTTTAGTCTTCCAGACGAAATGTTTAAAGATGGAGCGCAAGCTCGTTGCACAGTGTGTGATGAGGTGTTTCCGCTTATTCAAACATCTGATGAAGACGTCGCAGTAGAATTACAAAAAGAAATATCCTTATCTGACCAAGCTGAAGCAAAAGAGACCAGCGCTCCAGAGGAGAGCTATGATGCTCTTATCGGAGACGAGGGTACATTTGGGCTTGGAGATAAACCAAAAAAGAAAAAATCCGGCAATGGCTGTCTGATCTTTTTCTTGACTCTTCTTTTGCTTGGCGGTGCTGCTGCCGGAGCATGGTATTTAGCACCTGAGCTTGTGAGAAGCTTCTTGCCAAAAGAAGAAGTTGCAAAAGAAGCTCCTGTCAGTGCTGTGAATGATGTTTCCCGAATATCACTCAAAAATATTAGTCAATATTACATAACAAACGAAAAGATCGGTCAGATATTTGTTATCGAAGGTGATGCGGAAAACCGCTTTGGTGTTCCTAAGGAACTTATCAAGGTGGAAGCAACACTGTATGATGCTAATAATGCCGCAATTGCCAGCAAAAAACAGCTTGCAGGTTCTAGTGTGTCTTTATTCCAGCTCCAAGTTTTGGCTGTGGAAGAGCTGGCTGACGCACTGAATAACAAAGTTGAAATTTTGACAAACAATACCAACGTAATGCCTGCTAGATCTGTTCACTTTATGGTTGTTTTCTATGACCCTCCTAAAGGTGTTGCAGAGTTTGGCGTGAAGGTAATTGAAGCTCAAAATCCGCCTGTTCAGTAGTTTGTTGTGAAAACTCGCGAAATATATATTTGTTCTGCTTGTGGCGCTTCAGCCGCACAATGGCGTGGACAATGTTCGAATTGCAAGGAGTGGAATACTCTTGAGGCTCGCACCGTATCCAAGGAGCAAGCTAAAAGGCGTGGTTCCACTCCTTTAGTCTCATCTGGTTCTGCCATTATACCGCTAAAGGATGTGAAAGAAGACGACCATACCCCTTTTGAAACTGGTATGGCAGAACTTGACCGCATCCTTGGTTCTGGGCTTGTTCCGGGTGCGGCGTTGCTAATCGGTGGTGAACCGGGCATTGGCAAGTCGACGTTACTGCTGCAAGTAGCGGGAAGCGTTGCGGCGGCTGGTCGAAGTGTCTTGTATGTCTCTGGTGAGGAGTCGCTTGGGCAATTGCGTGCCCGCGCCGCTCGTCTTGATGCTTTGGATGAGAATCTTACGGCAATTTCTACTTCAAAACTGGATGATGTTTTGCCTGCGCTTGAATCATCCAATCCACCAGATTTATTGATTGTTGATTCAGTGCAGACTGTTTCTTCTTTGCGTGTGGAAGGTTTGCCGGGCAGCGTGACACAGGTTCGTGCTGTATCCATTGAGCTTATTGAAACATGCAAGCGCGTGGGAACGTCATTATTGCTTGTAGGGCATGTGACGAAAGATGGTCAGCTCGCTGGGCCTAAGCTTCTTGAGCACATGGTTGATACAGTTATTTCCATCGAAGGTGACCGTAGGCAGCGGTATCGTATCATGCGTGTGATGAAAAACCGTTTTGGTCCCAATCAGGAACTTATTGTTTTTGAAATGGTGCAAGATGGAATGCAGATTGTTGATGACCCTTCAACATATTTTCTTGGAGCGCGTGATCCGCAATTGTCCGGCACTGCTGTTGTTATGGCTGTTGACGGGCAACGACCATTTGCTGTTGAGGTACAGGCGCTTGTCAGCCGTAGTTATCTTTCAATTCCACGCCGTACAGGGCTTGGCTTTGATGTGAACAGGCTGCACTTATTGCTGGCTGTTCTGGAAAAAAGGCTACGCCTCAACTTTGCAGAAGTTGATATTTATGCAAAAGTCGGCGGCGGTATGAAATTACAAGATCCTGGAATGGATTTGGCTTTGATTGCTGCTGTGCTTTCATCTTTTTATGACCGTCCACTTCCACCTAAATCTGTGTTGTGGGGCGAGGTTGACTTGAATGGACAGGTTCGTCCTGTCGCATCTCAGGACATTAGGCATCGACAGGCGGCTAGACTTGGATATCGTCCTATATTATGTCCAGAAACAGAGCCGGAAACGGGACTGCGTACAATTGTGCAGTTGCAGGAAGCTCTTTTTAGTAAGAATGGATAGAAGAGTGCGCGGGTGGTAGTGCCCTTTGATGTTTAGGATGCAGCAATGCACCAAAACCTCTTTGAGAGTTTTGGTGTTTTTTTTGCCGCTTTTTTTGACGTATTATACTGCGTTAGTGCCAGATGGCTTTTGATTCGATAATAAAGGTTGTTAAACAATGGTAGACAGTGTGCGTATGCAGAGTGATGGTGTTAAGCACCACGCTAATATTTCAGGAAGTGCTCAGGCGGTTTCTGATAGTCGACTGTGCGCGCTCGTCTATATTCGACTTAAGCTACAATCGGATCTTGCCAGTGACACTCCTGCTTCTTTGTTTGCTGCACAGCAAGAGCAGGGTACTATTTTTTATCTTCCAGAATTAACAGCACTTCCTAGCCTTGATGAATATACAGTAGGTGCTCGTTATCTTCAGTATCATGTGTTAATTCAGTCGCCTGACCTTGATGGAACACAAAAGCAATCTTCGCTGTTCGATTCGTTAGGAGAATCAGAATCAGAGTTGCTTGGCGTTATAAAGAATGAGCATAGCAAAGATGCGACTGAGATTTTTTCTCAATATTTTCTATCAACAGCAGGCAGGGGACAAGCAGCGTTCGAGGTGGTAGCAGACGGGCTAAAGGGACTGCTGCAACCCATGTTAACATCGCCTGAATTAGAAGTTATACTGCCTGATGTTAGTACAGAAGATACTGCTTCAAAGCCTGAATCACTTCCTGCACCAGATGTTGTTCCTCAAGAACAGCAAAGTGAAATGTTGCCTGCTCATGATATTGATATCATGGCTGATTTTGTAGCTCCTAGCCATATAGAAAAACAGAAGAGCGGGGTTTCTCTTTCTACTGAAGATTATTTTGAATCAATGTCGTTAGATGTAGATTCGGGAACTTCGATGCTTGCGGGTGATCTGATTGAAACACTCGTTGGTGTTGAACGTCCTTTTTCTGATTTTGAAAAAGCTACCTTTACCACGTCATCCGGCTTTGCAGCACAAGAGGCTAAGCTCGACAAGCTGATATCCCGTGTGAGTGAATTATCGGGGATGCAGTCTCAGTTATATGACTATGCAGTGCAGTCAGAGGATGATCTTTTACGTAGTATGGCGGATGAATTTGACCGCCTGTACTGTGTGTTGCGTGATTCCGCACTCGAGTTGAGAATGACGCCGCTAGAGCCTTTGCTGATTTCTATGAAAGAATGGCTTGAGGATAACATTCAGGCGACTGGGAAACAACTGCTGTGCTCTGTGGAAGGGCAAGACGTACAAGTCGATACTGTTATTGCCGAATCTGTCTGTGATGCTCTTGCTGCGTACTTTTCAGATTGCCTTCCGCTTTTTTTATCTGCACATCCCACTATACAACTTGCATTGAGCGTTGAGTACTCTGGCGCAGACGTCCTGCTCGTGATTAATTATTCAGGAAATGATTTGGATTCTGCTGAGCAGAATGTATTTCTCCCAGATGCGCTGTTACGCTTGCAGGAAGAGCTTCTTGCTTTGCATGGAGGCATGTCGGTTGCGTGTGGTGAGAACGGCAAATCCAGTCTGAATTTAAGCTTCCCCGTAACGCAGGCAATGATTGAAGGGCTTGTAGTGCAATGCGGTGATGAGCAATACATTGTGCCAATGAACCAAGTGGCAGAATGTGTTGATTGCAGCCCTCGCATGGGGGTAGAAGTCAGAGAGCGCACAGTTCTTATTGGCGGTGAAGCTGTTCCGTATGTACGCCTGCGTGACTATGTCGAGCTTGAGGGGCGCGGAGATCATGAGCAGTGCATTGTTATCCAGTCACTTTCTGGTACGTTTGGTCTGATCGTAGATGGGATAGCAGGAGAGCTGCAAGCCGCGGTAAAACCTTTAGGGGTGTTGTATCAGCACATTGAGATGATCTCGGGTGTTACTGTTAAACCTGACGGCATTCCTTGTCTCGTGCTTAATTTGCAATATATGCAAACGGTGGCAGAAGATTTACTAGGCACATAACCATGCAAGTTGTGCGTCCAAACAAAAAATGTAAAATTTCACTTTTTACATTTTTTCAAAGAAAAATATTAAAAAGCAAGCAGTTATCTGTTTGCTTTTCTTTTTTTACGAACGAATGTTAATAATATGCGATATGTAGCATGGTATAACGTGCTAAAAAGTAATTATATTTTTTTTAACCAATTTCTTTGGCTGTTGTATACGCAGTTCAGTTTTTTGATAAACATAGACACTGAGTTATCAGTAGTGTAAAAGCCCACCATAACAACAGTGGTAAAAAAATCTTTTAAAGCAATCTGATAATCATTTTATAATAAAAATAACTATTAAGAGGTACGCGAGATGACAACTCCTGATGGTGCAATTTTACAGCGCGACAAGCAGACCTATGCAATCGTTCCACGTACTCCGGCAGGCATGCTTACTCCAGACGTTCTGGAGACTATTGCATATGTCTGTCGTAAGTACGAAGTACCAATTATTAAGATTACTTCAGGTCAGCGCATGGCTCTTGTTGGTATGAAAGAAGAGCAAGTTGAACCTATTTGGGAAGAACTTAAATGGAAGGTTGGACGAGCAACTGAGCTTTGCGTTCATTATGTTCAGGCATGCCCAGGTACAGCTGTCTGTAAGCTCGGCGTTCAGGATTCCCTCGGTTTCGGTTTAGAAATCGAAGAGTCCATGTACGGCAAGCCTTTCCCTGCAAAAGTTAAGTTTGGTATTTCCGGCTGTCCAATGTGCTGTGGCGAAAGCCGTGTGCGTGATATTGGACTTATTGGTACAAAAAAAGGCTGGGAAGTTATTGTAGGTGGCAACTCCGGTCCTCGTCCACGTATCGGTGATACTCTCGCTAAAGATCTCACTCAGGAAGAAGCTCAGGCTCTTATTGAAAAGTTCCTCGACTACTACCGTGAGAATTCCGGCAAACGTGTCCGTATTTCCAAGTTTGTGGAAAAAATGGGTATCGATGCAATTAAAGAAGCTGTGTTATAGTATTATATAAACTAAAAAGCTCAAAGAGATGCAGTTATTGCAGGTCTTTGAGCTTTTTTTATGCCCTTTTTTCGGCTGTAGGAATAACTGTTACGTCTTCTTGTAGAATAAGTGCTTCGGGAGCAAATTGTCTTAATTTGGGAATAAAGCTTTGAATATTCTCTTTTGTGTCGATAATTTGTATAAGAAGGGGGAGGTCTTCGGAAATGCGCAACACTCCCATAGAGTGTATTTTCTTGTCGCGTCCGTAGCTGTAAAGCCCGCGGAAGACAGAAAGTCCAGCTAAGCTTGCGTGTTGTGCCTGTTCCATGATGACTTCATGCAAGTTTTTTCCTTCAAATTGATCTTTTTCACTGATGTAAATGCTCAATCGTTGTGCGGTACCTTGCAGTGTATGCATAGTATTCTCCTACAGAAGTCTGCCAAGCGTAAGTCCAAATTTAAGAAGAATGACTCCTGTGATAATTTGTCCTGCAACATTCAAAAGAAAGTAAAGCCATTGTGCTGAATCGAGCAATGCAGCTGATTCGAAGATGAATGTCGAGAATGTCGTAAATGCGCCCATGAAGCCGGTAAGTATAATTGTTCGTGCTTCTGTTGAAAGAAAGAGTCTATCTTGTGCATATGCCCAGATGAGACCAAACAGAAAACAACCGATGATGTTAACGAGGTATGTGCCGATAGGAAACGTTATGTTTATAGCACGTTGAAATACTCCAGAGAGTAAATAACGGCTTAAACTGCCTAATCCTCCTGCACAGAATAATAGAATGATCTTTGTCATGCTGTTTCCTTAGATGATGGTAACAAAAAATCTGGAAGTATTATATGGCGTTCGAAATTGAACTTAAATTTATACATATTAACCAAGTGTTGCTGCGCGAAAAACTATCAGCACTCGGCGGCTTATGTAAAGGAAGACATCTGGAACGTAACGTAGTGTTTGATACGCCGCTACGAGAAATGAAAAGTGCCGATAAGCTGCTGCGTCTGCGTGCGAAGCAATGGAAGGATAAAGAAGAAGCAGTTTTGACATTGAAGCTTCCACCGGAAGGTGACGTGCCTGCCGATGTGAAAATATACGACGAGCGTGAAACAAAAGTTGAGAGCTTTGACGGAACGTATGGTATCCTCGAAGGGCTTGGGTATGAAGGAGCCTTTCGTTATGATAAAATGCGTGAAGAGTGGATTTTTGAAAATGTTGAAATATGCCTCGATGAGTTGTCATTTGACACAGTTGTAGAACTGGAAGGTTCTCGTGACGATATTTTTGCGGTAGCGGCAACGTTGTCTTTACCGCTGGAGCAGTCTTCTACAGCGACATATCATGATCTGCACAGAGCGTATCGTGAAAGAGAAAATCTTGCTCCGCAGGATAGTTTTTATTTTACAGATGAAGAATGTCAGCAGTTGCTGAAAACCCTATAGGGTTGCAGTACTCGGGAGTGGCTTGTTGTCATTATCCGTAGCGGCATTAACAATACTATTACATGTAATGGATTCATTATGGCTGAACATCATAGACCTGATTTTGATTCTGATATTCTGCTTGAAGAAAAGCTTAAAGAGCCTCGGAAATTCCGTGTGCTTATGCATAATGATGACTATACCACAATGGATTTTGTCATTTTAATTCTTGTTGAAGTGTTTCGTAAAACGACTCAGCAGGCTACACAGATTATGCTGAGTATTCACGAAAAAGGCACAGGAGAATGCGGTGTGTATACCGCAGAAGTTGCGGAAACTAAAATTGCAATAGTCCGTGCAAGAGCGAAGGAAGCTGGATATCCTCTAAAATGCTCAATGGAGGAAGTGTAATATGCTGAGTATGCATTTAGAACAGGCTATCGCGAATGCTGTACATGAAGTACAAGAACGCAATCATGAATTTTTGACCCTTGAGCACCTCCTTTATGGGATTGCACAGGAAGATCAGGGGTACTTTATTTTGGAACAAGCTGGTGCGGATGTTCCTTCTCTGTTGAATCGAGTAGAAGTTTTTTTCGCATCACATCTTGAACCGTTACCGGAAGATGTTCCAACAGAGATTATCCGCACAATAAGCGTGCAACGTGTATTGCAGCGTGCTGCTATGCAAATGCAGTCCTCTGGTCGTGAGGTTGTTGAAATTGGTGACGTGCTGGCATCAATCTATGAGGAAGAAGATTCCTATGCCCTGTACTTCCTTCGCCATATGGAAGTAACCCGTCTGGACATTCTCGAAGTAGTTTCACATGAGATGGATGGCGGAGAGTGGGCTATGATGGGCGAAGAAGCGGCAAATGAATCCCGTACCGACTCCCTTTCAGAATTTTGTGTGAATCTAACAGAGAAAGCAAAGCAAGGCGAGATTGACCCGCTTATCGGGAGAAAGGCGGAACTGGAACGCACAATTCAAGTTCTTGCCCGTCGTCGCAAAAACAACCCGTTGTTTGTCGGGGAGCCGGGGGTAGGTAAAACTGCGCTTGCGGAAGGGCTTGCTGTCCGTATTATTGATGGCAATGTTCCTGAAAGTTTCCATGACGCACACATTTATGCACTCGATATGGGATCACTCCTTGCGGGTACAAAGTATCGTGGTGATTTTGAATCTCGTTTGAAAGGCGTTATTCAAGATCTTAAAAAGATAGAAGGAGCAATCCTTTTTATTGACGAAATTCATACTATTGTTGGTGCAGGTGCGACAACGGGCGGCTCTATGGACGCTTCAAATATTCTTAAGCCTGTTCTTGCCAGCGGTGGAATTAAATGCATTGGTTCCACAACGTATGAAGAGTATAAAAACCATTTTGAAAAAGATCGTGCACTTTCACGCCGATTCCAGAAAATTGATGTTCCGGAACCGACTAATGATGAATGTATGGCAATTTTGAAAGGATTAAAGCCATACTATGAAGAGCATCATGGTGTTCGCTACAGTCAGCCTGCTATAAAAGCTGCTGTAACGCTGTCAGCACGGTACATAACTGAGCGTTTTCTGCCAGACAAAGCTATTGATGTCATTGACGAAGCCGGAGCCGCGTATCGTCTGCATGGAACACACCGTAAAAGCAATACCATTACAGCAAACGATATTGAGCGTGTTGTAGCAAAAATGGCGCGGATTCCTGAGCAGCGTGTATCTACAGGCGATAAGCAAAAACTTTCCGGTCTTGTGGATGATCTTAAAGCACAAGTGTTCGGACAGGACAAGGCTGTAGATATAGTCGGTAAAGCTATTTTACGAAGCCGTGCAGGGCTGGGTAGAGATGACCGTCCAACAGGATCATTTTTATTCTATGGTCCTACTGGTGTTGGTAAAACCGAGCTTGCACGTCAGCTTGCAAGCCAGCTTGGTGTCCAATTTCTTAGATATGACATGAGTGAATATATGGAGAAACATGCTGTTTCCCGTTTGATCGGAGCGCCTCCGGGATATGTTGGCTTCGATCAGGGCGGACAGCTGACAGACTCAGTCCGTAAACACCCTCATGCTGTTGTCTTGCTTGATGAAATTGAAAAAGCACATCCAGACATTTTCAATATTCTCTTGCAGGTGATGGACTATGCAACGTTGACGGACAACTCTGGTCGTAAAGCAGATTTCCGTAATGTTATCATCATAATGACATCAAATGCCGGTGCTCGTGAGATGGCAGCAAAGTCTATCGGTTTTGGTTCTCAGGGTGAAATGGATGTGGCACAGCGCGGGCTTAAAGCCGTAGAGCGTACTTTCAGTCCAGAATTCAGAAACCGCCTTGATGCAATGGTTCCGTTCCACGGGCTTGCAGAGTCCATTATGGAACAGATTGTAGACAAGTTTGTGGCTGAATTGGAAGACATGCTTAAATCTAAACGGGTGAAGATTTCTTTAACAGATGCGGCGCGTAAGCGTTTGGCTGTTAAAGGATATGACAACGCCTTTGGTGCCCGCCCGATGCGCAGAGTTATACGAACAGGGCTTGAGGATGCCATTGCGCATGAAGTACTGTTTGGTGACCTGCAAAAAGGCGGGGTCGCAACAGTTGATGTTAAAGATGAGAAAGCGCCGCAGAGTGCAGAAGACCTTGGTTTGAGTATGACCTTTGTGCCCTTGAGTGCAAAGAGTACAAAAAAGAAAAAATAAGACTCTACCTGAACAAAGCTTCAAGGGCAGGCGGGGCTTGTCCCCCTTGCCCTTTTTCTATGGAGCTGTGTTGTATTTCCCATTTTTAAAGAGCAAACGTGATTGCGCTGGGCAGTCTCTATATAATTATGACAGTTTATTTATTATCAGAAGAAGATGTTTCCTTTCCAAATCCTGCATTGGCAGACCAAGAAGGTTTGCTTGCCGTTGGCGGCGACTTGCGCATGGAAAGACTTGTTAATGGTTATGCTAACGGTATCTTCCCTTGGTATGACGATGATTCTCCAATCCTTTGGTGGTCACCAGATCCGCGGTTTGTCCTGTATCCTCAAAATCTGCATATTCCTCGCAGCCTTCGGCGTGTTCTCAACTCCCGCAAATTCACCGTAAAGATAGATACTGCTTTTGAAGAAGTAATGCGCAACTGCGCTATGTCACAGCGTCCTGACGAGGAAGGTACGTGGATTGTTGAAGAGATGATTGAAGCCTATTGTGCACTAAATGAAGCAGGATTGGCGCATTCAATTGAAACATGGCGCGACGATACGCTTGTGGGTGGATTGTACGGCGTATCACTGGGAAAGGTTTTTTACGGTGAGTCCATGTTCTTTAAAGAGTCTGACGCTTCTAAGGTTGCTCTTGTATGGTTAGCTAGACTGCTCGTTGCGGCGGGGTTTGAGATGATTGACTGCCAGCAAGTAACAGACAACCTTGAGCGTTTTGGGGCTGTGGCTATATCGCGTGAAGAATTTTTAGATACACTTCATAACGCGCTGGATGCCCCTACAATTCAAGGGCAATGGACATTTCCAGAGGATTTTTTCCCGTTGTAAGAAAATCGCAGGTTCAGCTATAATTGCGAGCATGCCTGCTGTAGCATTGTAGGAAGCCGTGCAAGGGGGAACTATGCACGGCTGTTTTTTAGCAAGAGCTTGTTTGAATGGTACTGCCCTTTGCTATATTGGGTGTAATAGCATGGCAAAGGGGCTATCATATAATGTTAGGTTCGTGCTGATCTAAATCATAAAATCCTGTAAAGTTAAATTGTAGCGGGTAATTAGGCATATCGTGGAACCGAATGAACCCCATGCTTTTGCCTTCTGGGATGGATGCAAGAGGCATAGTTCCCAGTGGAACGGGGAAAGTGAGCGGCGCGGAAGAAACAGCTAGAAGTCGTGTGTGATATCGTTGTTCGAGATATTCAATTATGGCATCACGTTCTTCTTTGGTAAAACTTTCAAGTACCATACGCTTTGTGTCTTCAAGCGTGCCAGTAAGATGCGGTTCGAGTCGGTATTTTTCTCTATCCGTATCGATGCATTTGAGCAGGATGGGGGCTTGTAGTTCTTTTTCAGGGATGTCAGAACGGAAAAGATGTGCTTCTACGTTTTTGCGTCCCTTGAAGCTGCGAATGATAATAGAAATGGTGTAGACTCGATTGATAGGTTCATTGCCGAGAGCTGGTACTATTTCTTTTTGCATGTGGCTCCTCCGCGAAAAGTGGAATTCTCAATTATTGTGCATGATAGGCAATTGTGTGTGCTGCCGCAACTAAGTGATTAATTTTTCATAGTGTTACGAAATCGCTCTGCTAATGGTGGTTAGTGGAACGTTATAACGTTGTAGAGTTGAGTATAAGAGGAAATAATGCAGGATAAGCTGTTTACATTAGAAACTTCATTTTCTCCGCAGGGTGACCAGCCTCAAGCAATTGAAGAGCTGACAACAAACTTGGAGCAAGGCGTACAGGATCAAATTTTGCTTGGTGTTACCGGCTCTGGTAAAACTTTTACCGTGGCGCAGACCATTGCCCGTGCGCAGCGTCCTGCTCTTATTCTTGCCCCTAACAAAACATTAGCAGCGCAGTTGTATAATGAATTTAAAGAGCTGTTTCCGCATAATGCTGTGGAATATTTTGTAAGCTATTATGATTACTATCAGCCGGAAGCTTATGTTCCGTCATCAGACACATATATCGAAAAAGATTCATCCATTAATGATAATATTGATAAGTTGCGCCACGCTGCCACACATGCGTTGCTAACGAGACGTGATGTTATCATCATTGCGTCCGTATCCTGTATATATGGTCTTGGTTCTCCAGAGTACTATGCCAAGCTGGTTATCCCCGTAGAAGTAGGGCAAGCCCTGTCTATGGATGAAATTATTACGCGCTTGGTAGAAGTTCAGTATGAACGTAATGACTACGATTTCCACCGTGGTACATTCAGGGTGCGGGGCGATGTGCTGGAGATTATTCCGGCATATCATCATGAAAAAGCACTACGCATTGAATTTTTTGGTGATGACATAGATGCAATCCACGAAATAGATCCTATCACAGGTAATATTCTTGGACAGGTTGGAAAGACTGTCATTTACCCAGCCAGTCACTACGTATCTGATAAAGACAACTTGAAGCGTGCTGTGTCCGATATACGTGATGAGCTTCAAGTGCGTCTGACAGAGTTTAATTCAGGGAATAAGCTGGTTGAAGCGCAGCGTTTAGAGCAGCGTACAATGCTGGATCTCGAAATGATAGAAGAGATGGGGTACTGTACCGGTATTGAAAACTACTCACGGCATTTAGACTCTCGTAAAGAGGGCGAACCACCAGCATGTTTGCTTGACTACTTCCCTAAAGATTTCCTGCTGTTCATTGATGAAAGCCATATTACTGTGTCACAAGTTGGCGCAATGTATAAAGGTGACCGTTCGCGTAAAAGCACGCTTGTAGATTTCGGTTTCCGCCTTCCTTCTGCTTTGGATAACCGCCCGCTTGAATTTAATGAATTCTTAGAGCGCATAGGTCAAACTGTATATGTCTCAGCAACACCGGGTAAATGGGAATTAGAACGTACCCAAGGACTTGTTGTTGAACAGATTATTCGTCCGACAGGTCTTATTGACCCACAGCTTGAAGTACGCCCAACCAAAGGGCAGATGGATGATTTGCTGGGAGAATGTAAAGCCCGTATTGCTAAGAATGAACGAGTGCTCATTACAACCCTGACTAAGCGTATGGCGGAAGACTTAACGGAATACTTTAAGAGTATGGGAGTTAACACCCGTTACTTGCACTCAGATATTGACGCTTTGGAGCGTATGGCAATTATTCAAGCGTTACGTAAAAAAGAGTGTGACGTGCTGGTTGGGATCAATTTATTGCGAGAAGGTCTTGATATTCCGGAAGTTTCTTTGGTAGCTATATTAGATGCGGACAAAGAAGGGTTCTTGCGTTCTGTCGGGTCATTAATTCAGACATTTGGTCGTGCTGCCCGTAATGCGAGCGGTAAAGTTATTATGTATGCCGATGTTGTTACGCGAAGCATGAAAGCGGCAATGGGTGAGACAGACCGTAGGCGCGAAAAACAGGTTGCGTTTAACGAAGAGCACGGCATTGTTCCGCAGACCATTATGAAGCGGATTGATACACCGTTCGACTCTATTGCCTCAACTGCTTCAGAAGCAGAGAAAGAGAAAAAAGGTCGTAAAGGTATATCAATTGCGCCAGAGATTGAACATGATCCAAAGAAACTTGCAAAGATGATCGCTAAACTGGAACGTGAAATGCGCGAAGCAGCCAAAGAACTAGAGTTTGAAAAAGCTGCTGAATTGCGAGATCAAATTCATGTCCTTCGGGAGCGTCTTTTAGAAACAGGCTAATACTGGGGAAGTGCATGAGGTTGTTTTCCAAATCGTTTATTGTCCGACTCATCAAGCTCCGTAACCAGATGGGAGTCTTCTGGCCGCTTATGGTCAGTCAGCTTTCTATAGCTGGTGTAGTCGTGCTGGCAGTCTACGGCTATATGGAGCTTGAAGGCTGGTCGATGTCTGATTCCATTTATATGGTAATCATTACCCTTTCTACAGTGGGCTTTGGGGAAGTTCAGCCTCTATCCAGTGAAGGACGAATGCTGACTTCGTTTCTTATTTTGGCTGGTGTGGGTAACTTTGCCTTTATTCTTGGTGCGTTTTCCCAGTTGCTAGTGGAAGGAAAGTTTTTTCATTTTATCGGGAGCCGTAGAGTGGTTAAAACAATCAGCAAGCTCAAAGGACATTGTGTTGTTTGTGGGTATGGTCGCATTGGTTCTGTTGTAGTTGATGAGATTATAGCAGAAGCGCAGGACGTTGTAGTTATTGAGCATGATCCAGAAGCGGTTAAAAATCTTCAGGAAGAGGGGATTCTTTATATTGAAGGAGATGCGACCTCTGATGAAGTTTTAATGCAGTCCGGCATTGCAAACGCGAAAAATCTTATTACAGCGCTGTCAGAAGATGCTGCAAACGTATATGTTGTCCTGAGTGCCCGGCAGATGAACCAGAATTTGAATATTGTTTCAAGAGCCAGTACTCCGCAGCGCGTAAGTAAGTTGAAACAGGCGGGAGCAGATTCGGTTATTCTTCCGAACCATATAGGTGGACTCCGTCTTGCGCAGTCTGTGCTTCGACCGACTGTGACTAGTTTTATGGAGCTTGCGTACGGAAGAAGCACTATGGCTATTCAAATGGAAGAACTCACAATCAGTGCAGATTCTCCGCTTGTGGGTAAAGACCTTATTCAGTCTGAGCTTCGTCCTAAATTTAATCTTATTGTTATCGCTATTAAAAAAGATAATCAGGACATGATATTTAACCCGGAAGGGCGCACGGTTCTTGAAGCGGGTAACACGATTATTGCCGTAGGCGCTCAGGAGCAGCTTGAAGAGTTTGCACAGCTGCTGTGATCCTATTTATAAACCAGAGGGATACGTGTTTTTCGAAGCCAGTTTCGACGTCTGTTTATATATATAAACAGGCGTCGAAAAGAGCATTTTGTATGCCGTGATTAGTAAATTTGTGTTTACCCAATATTTATGAGTGTAGAATATTATGGTATGTCACCATATTCTACACTCTTTTTTTGTGTGCGAAACTGTATGAAAGTGCGGTGATTGGTACTACAAAGGGTAGACAAGAAAGGGTAAGGAAAGTATCCAGCGGGTCTTAAAAACAATCAGTCGCAGATGCGCCATATTGCCACTGCGGCGTGAGTAAAAATTTCGTAAACAAGCTGCTCGGTTTTATCTGTGTTTTTATGCAGAAAAACAGCATTGATAAAGTA
Organism: Halodesulfovibrio sp.; assembly: GCF_025210605.1. Classification (NCBI taxonomy): domain Bacteria; kingdom Pseudomonadati; phylum Thermodesulfobacteriota; class Desulfovibrionia; order Desulfovibrionales; family Desulfovibrionaceae; genus Halodesulfovibrio; species Halodesulfovibrio sp. The sequence continues at coordinate 50,182 of NZ_JAOARI010000032.1, forward strand.
AGGTGTCGTATGTCTGATTCTACCACGTTATCTCTTTCTGAAGCGCAAAAGCGAGTACCCCAACTCCGAGAGGAGTTAGAGCATCATAGCTATTTATATTATGTTCAGGACGCGCCTGAAATTACAGATGCTGAATATGATGTTCTGTTTCGGGAATTGAAAGGGCTTGAAGAAGCATACCCCGAATTGCTTACACCAGACTCCCCGACAATGAAGATCGGGGGTGAAGTTCTTCCAAGCTTACAATCGCAAGATCATAGCCTGCGTATGTACAGCTTGGACAACGCATTTAATGCAGAAGACTTTCTAGCCTTTGTGGATCGCATTAAACGTCATCAGGCAGAAGCAGACTTGTCTTTTTGGATTGATCCTAAAATGGATGGTCTCGCAATGGAGATCATTTATGAGAATGGCTCTTTTTCTGTTGCCCTGACAAGGGGAGATGGAACTTCTGGTGAGGTTGTAACTCATACAGTAAGAACTATTAAAAATGTGCCGCTACGTTTACGTGGGGACAATATCCCGACTCGTCTCGAAGTACGAGGTGAAGTTGTCATTCGACGAGATGCTTTTGCACAGTTGAATGAGACACAACGTAAGTACGGTAAAAAGACGTTTGCTAATCCGCGTAACGCTGCGGCGGGGTCTGTTCGTCAGTTAGATTCTTCTGTTGCGGCTGCTCGTCCTCTTATGTTTCTTGCCTATGGTATAGGTATTGTCGAATGGGAAGATGGAAGTCAGCCATGGGAAACACAGCAAGCTATCATAAATGGCTTGTCTGATCTTGGCTTTACTGTTCCGCCTGATGCGCAGCTTTGCGAAAGTCCGGCAGACGTTACTGCACTCTTTGAGCAACTGGGTGAAAAACGCGATTCATTGCCATTTGAAATTGACGGGATGGTTGCCAAGATAAATGATCTCGAATTGCAACGCGCGCTTGGTTTTACTGCTCGTTTTCCTCGATGGGCGATTGCATTTAAATTTCCTGCGCAACAAGCTGTTACCAGACTTGAGTCAATTGCTATTCAAGTTGGGCGAACTGGGGTGTTAACTCCTGTGGCTGTTCTAGAGCCTGTTGAAGTTGGCGGTGTTGTTGTATCCCGTGCAACGTTGCATAACGAAGATGAGATTCAGGCAAAAGGTCTTATGGAAGGGGATATGGTTATCGTTCAGCGTGCTGGCGATGTTATTCCTGAAGTAGTCCGCGCTCTGGTAGAAAAACGTGATGGTTCTGAAAAAGAGTTTGTCTTCCCGAAACAGTGCCCTGTGTGCCACTCTGAAGCAGTGCGTGAAGAAGGTGAAGCTGCATGGCGCTGTATCAACGTAACGTGCCCTGCGGTTGTTAAGCGTTCAATTGTACATTTTGTTTCAAAGGCTGGGCTTGATATTCAAGGCGTCGGTAAAAGCTGGGTTGAGAAGCTTGTAGACAAAGGGTTGGTTAAAGACCCTGTAGACCTTTTTGAAGTGAAGCGTCTTGATCTCATGCAATTTGAAGGTATGGGACCTGTTTCTGCGCAAAAGTTTGTTGCTGCACTTGCTGAAGCAAAGAAAGCCGCACCTCTGTCCCGATTTATATGTGCACTTGGAATTCGGCACGTTGGAGAACAGACCGGTAAAGTACTGGCGAAAACATATAGTGATTTGGATGCACTTGCTCTTGCTAATGTAACAGAGCTTCAAGGGCTTCCAGATGTTGGAGCAGAGATTGCTGAGTCTATAGTCGACTTTTTTGATAATGACGCAAACAAAGCAATGCTTGAGCGCTTTAAGGCTATAGGGTTGAATCCTCGGCAAGAGGAAACCGCGGTAATAGACGAGGAGCATCCTCTCGCAGGTAAAACAGTTGTATTTACAGGCTCCCTCACAACAAAACGTGCTGATGCTAAAAAGATGGCAGAAAGCGTAGGGGCGAAAGCTGTAGGAAGTGTTTCTAAAAAACTGGATTACCTTATTGCAGGAGAAAAAGCCGGAAGTAAGCTTGCAAAGGCAGAGCAACTCGGGATAAAAATTTTGACGGAAGATGAATTTTTAGCAATGTATAAGAATGAATCTTCAGAAACTGTGGACTCTGATGCTGTGGCGGCAGCGGATGAGACTCCTTCAACTGTCGTAGAACCTCTTCGGGCAACAGATGAAGCTTTGGCTACTGTAGATAAAGAGAATGTAGAGACTGTTGCGGCGGAGATTGCTGCTGAGCCTGCTCTTTCTGAAAGCGAGAACCAAACCGGACAGGGCTTAGATGGGCTTGGACAGAAATACGCTACGGTTGCTGAATCTACAAAAAATGAAAGTGTTGTTGAAAAGCAAGCTACAGACAAGAAGGGTGGAACAAAAAAGAAAAAACAATCAGCAGAGTCGCAACATAGTTTGTTTGGCTAAAGGCTGATTGTCTTCCGTATTCATTTTGCTTTGAATTAAGGCATAAGTCTGAGGGAAGAATAACCGTCGTACATTCGGAGGAATGACATGAGTGTATCTATAGTTGTAATGGGTGCTAATGGTCGTATGGGTGCTACTATTGCGCGGATGGCACAGGATAGCGATAAGTTTGTGCTTGCTGCTGTTGTTGAGCGTGCAGGGCATGAAGAGCGGCTTGACTATTGGGGCTGTGAAGTCTCAAACGATCTTGATGCTGTTCTCGGTAAGCTTGATAATACGAAGACCGTTGTGATTGACTTCACTATTCCTGCGGCTAGTTTAGTAAATGCTAAAATTGCCGCACAGCATACTACTCCGATTGTAATGGGAACTACTGGTTTTACAAACGAAGAGCGTGCTCAGCTTGAAGAACTGGCTAAAACATCTCCTATGTTTTGGGCACCAAATACAAGTGTTGGCGTATATGCTCTTACACAAATTTTACCAGAGCTTATCAAGATTCTCGGTGAAGACTATGATCTTGAAATGGTTGAGTTACATCATAACAAAAAGAAAGATTCTCCAAGCGGTACAGCAATGCGTCTTGCAGAATGCCTTGCAGAAGCCAAAAAATGGGATTTGGATGCCGTTGCCAACTATCACCGTGAAGGTATGATAGGTGAACGTCCTAAAGAGGAAATCGGTATTCAAACTATTCGCGGTGGAGACGTTGTAGGCGTACATACCGTATATGCAATGGGACCGGGTGAACGTATTGAAGTGACTCATCATGCTCATTCTCGTGAAACTTTTGCATCCGGTGCTCTTCGTGCTGCATTATGGCTTGCTGGTCGTGAGGCTGGAAAACTTTATTCTATGTCGGATATTATCTAATGAAAGTAGCGCTTCTTCAACTGAACCCTGTTGTGGGTGATGTTTCTGGCAATATAAAAAAGATTGTCGAGGCAGTAAAAAAAGCTGCAAAAGACGGAGCACAGCTTTGTGTGACTCCAGAATTGTCTGTATGTGGATATCCTCCGCGAGATTTATTATTGCGTGAGGATTTTATCGATGGCTGTCAGAATTCTTTAAAGGAACTGGCTGCGCAGTTAAAGGATTTGCCGCCTACGTTGGTCGGTGTTCCAATCCACAATCCAGATAGTGTGGGTAAGCCTGTTTTTAATGCTGCTGCCTTGTTGGCAGATGGAGTGTATTCCATCGTTGCGCATAAAACGTTGCTCCCAACCTACGACGTTTTTGATGAAAACAGATATTTCGAGCAAGGAAAGCTACGTGGGCTTGTGACAATTAATGGACGCAAAGTCGGCGTGACTATTTGTGAAGATATCTGGAACGATAAATCGTACTGGAAAAAACGCAGACATTACACGCAGGACCCGCTGGCAGGGCTTGTTGAAGATGGCGCAGAGATGATTATCAATCTATCCGCCTCTCCGTTTACCTTAGGTAAACAGTTTGTACGTGAAGAAATGCTTTCGTTTATGGTTCGTCATTATGAGTTCCCGTTTTTATATGTCAACCAGATTGGCGGCAATGATGATCTCATCTTTGCAGGGAAAAGCCTTGCATATGCCGCAGATGGAACTCTCATAGGGAAAGGAAAGTCTTTTGAAGAAGATGTACTACTCGTTGATATTGAAGAGAAAACAGGTCGGGTAGAGCAAGATGATGCAAGCGACGAAGCACAGGCATGGAATGCACTGGTTCTTGGAACCCGTGACTATGTTCGTAAATGCGGTTTTAAAAAAGTCGTGCTTGGTCTTTCCGGCGGAGTAGACTCTGCTCTTACAGCGGCAGTTGCGGCGGAGGCTCTCGGTTCTGAGAATGTAATTGGTGTCCTTATGCCTTCACCATATTCCAGTCAGGGAAGCATTGACGATTCTCTCGACCTTGCAAAGCGCCTCGGAATCCATACTGAGACAATTGAGATTGAACCGATGTTGTCGGCGTTTCTAGGTTCTCTTAACCCCGTGTTTGATGGTGTAGACACTGATGTAACAGAAGAAAACCTTCAGGCGCGTATTCGTGGTAATTTGCTTATGGCAATGTCAAATAAGTTTGGCGCATTGTTGCTCACAACAGGCAACAAGTCCGAGTTAGCTGTCGGATACTGCACTATCTATGGTGACATGGCTGGTGGTCTTGCCGTGATTGCTGATGTTCCAAAAACTCTTGTTTGGAATGTTTGTCGCTGGGTAAATAAGAATTACGGTGAAAAGATTCCTGTTGAGATTATTGAAAAAGCCCCTTCAGCAGAATTGCGTCCAGATCAGAAAGATTCAGATTCTCTTCCTGAATATGAAGAGCTTGATGCAATTCTCCGTAAGTACATTGATGAACGTTTGAGCAAAGAAGCTATTATTTCGCAGGGGCATGCTCGAGAAGACGTCGAACGGGTGCTCTGGCTTTTGAAAATATCTGAGTTTAAACGCAGGCAGGCAGCCCCGGGATTGCGTATTACAGATCGAGCCTTTGGCACTGGCTGGAGAATGCCAGTAGCAAGCCGCGTTACTCTTCCATAACGCTGTGTTACGTTAGTTCTTATTCTAAGATGCTCTCGTAATAACTTTAGCTGTTGTGAGCCTTTTTTAGGACGAGACAATAATAAATGAAAAAGCGTGAGTCGTGTGACTTACGCTTTTTTTTAAAGTAATGCTTGAAGTTTTACTTTCTGACTGTAGAAGGCTGCATTTTGCCCAAGGTCAGTAATGTGCGGTTCTATGATGGCGTTTGCGCAACGATTGAACATCATCCACCCACCACGGCGAATGATTACAGCTTCTGGATGTACAGAGGTGTCTGCGATTGCCTGCACTTGGATTTTCCCAATTGGAGAAATTAATTCAGCTTCGCTCTCTGCTGTAACACTGTATCGAGCTAATGTTGCTGGGTGTACATATGCTTTAAGCAAGGTTTGCTGTTCTTCAGCAGGGATTTGAGAGTGTTCATAATCCTTGTTGATTAACGACTGAAGAGAAAGAGGGTAATTTTCGTCATGTGTTGGTTCATCGTGTAATATGGAATCAGGCAGACGGTATTTACCATCAGCATGCGCAAACTGCATGTCTTTAAAGGCAATCTGTGGGTGGTTTGTAGGTAAGAAACCTTGTTTTCGGATTGTTTCGAGCGGATTTGCGGTAAGGCTGGTAATAGATTCTGTATTAAGAGCTTGCGTTAAAATATCATCTTTAGCTGGCAGGTGAATAGCCAGACGGTCTGCAAGGGCGTGGATAACGTCGTACCCTGATCGTGCCTCGCCTTTTGGCTCAAAAACTTTGGCGCTGTATTGAATGAAGTTGTGATAGTATGAGCCGAATACATCTTCCCGCTCATGGATGAGTGCACACGGCAAAATAATATCTGCGCGTTTTGCAGTGTCGTTCATGAACGCATCAACAACTACGACCATACCAATGGTTCGGAACGCCTTTGCAATTTTCTTTGCATCCGGTGCTTGGTTGACGGCGTTTGAGCCGTCGCACCACAGAAATTCTATATCCCCAGCTTCGAGTATTTCATCTGCAAGGTTGGGTAATAAAAGTGTCCGTGCATTGCTGCCCCCTGAACGCCAGCTAGAATCAAAATTTCTGGTCGTGCTGAACCCGCCATAGCTACCAGCCCCTTTTTTACCGACATTTCCAGAAAGCATACATAGCGCGTTGATGTAGCGTACATTTTCTCCACCATAACGGTAGCGTTGTAATCCCCAACCAATGATATTGGAAATAGCAACATCCTCTTTGCTAAAGAGCTCTGTGAGCATTTCCAGTTCGTGAGGTTCAACTCCACATGCTTCAAGGAGATTCTTTTCATCAAGGGTTTTGATGAAAGCCACAAACTCAGAGCCGTTGGATGTCCGTTCAAGAATATGATTGGAGATTTGCTCATCAACCAGCCGTTTTAGTATAGCCGCAGCAAGAAAGCGGTCTGTTCCTGGTCGAATCTGAATGTGGGTGTCGCTAATGTGGATGCGCTTTCCTTCTTCCGGTGACATTGGAGACACGCTTATCATTTTAATATTTCTGCTACGTGCGTCTTTTAAAAGAGTCGCGGTGTGTACGGAAGAGCGTAAGACATCACGCCCCCAGTTTATGATGCAGTCGGCATTAAGGAGTTCTGTGACGTTGTTTTGATCCATTTCACCAAAGTCGAGTGTACATGCTTCAACGATGGCATTATCACACAAGGCTCCATGTGTAGCTGATGCTCCAAGCTGTTTAAAAAAGTATCGGCTGGCATCGGCAAGAATTCCACGAAAGCCATAGCCTCGTAAGTGGAGCATGCGTTCGGGAGTTGCCCTAAGAGATTCAATTTTATCTGTGATTGCATCAAGTGCTGTTTCCCATGAAACAGGGATGAAGTCAGATCCTTGGCGCATAAGTGGGGTGGTAATACGGTCTGGGGATGCTATACGAGAAAGAGCATGCTTGGCTTTTTTACATGTATACCCCTGTGTCACGGGATGCGCAGGGTTACCTTTTATTGAGTAATTTCCATGTTCATCAGTGGTTATGATGGTAGAGCAACTGTCAGGACAGTCTAACGTACATGCAGATATGTATTCCATTTATACTCTCCTTTGGAGCTTGTTCTACATTTTTTAAAATCAACTTATAGCTTGGTATTGTTGTGTTTTTGTGACGCTAATGTTGTTTTGGAGGTATGAGTCGAACATGGCTACAAAACAAAAAAAGCCGGAGTAATCCGGCTTTTTTACTGCTGACAAAATGTCAATTAAGAATGCAACGTGGTGCCGGGGATAATAGGAATATTATTTTGTGATAAAATTTCTACAGCCTGATCTGTTTTGTCAAAACGGAAGATTAATGTGGCGTTGGTGCTACCAGGAAGAACAAATGCGTACATGTATTCAACGTTGATTCCATTATTACCAAGAGTATCGAGGATATAGTTTAAGCCGCCCGGCTTGTCTTCTACTTCAACTGCGACAACGTTGGTTTTGCCTACGGTGAAGCCTTTGTCTTTTAACACGGATTTTGCTTTTTCACTATTATCTACGATAAGGCGCAAAATTCCAAAGTCCGTTGTGTCAGCGAGTGAAAGGGCACGAATATTAATTTCATTCGTTGCCAGTGTGTTAGTTACTTCTGCAAGGCGTCCGGCCTTGTTTTCCAGAAAAACGGATATTTGTTCTACTTTCATGAGGATTGCCCCTTATTGTCTTCAGATACATAGATATAGACAATGTTTCTACCATTTGAAGTTGTGGTGGGCAATATTTAATACAACTTTGTCATAAATTTGCAGCTCCCTATGAGGGTGAAAGGCAGATGTACGTTTCGATTGCTGAGTGCTCTTCCAGTGTATTGATAGCAATGAATGATATTTTTGAGATTCTATGTGTTATTTTGAGCTCTTGTATTAGAGAATGACTTGTTATGGGTATAAATCTTGTTGAATCAACTTTGTTTTTTTTCTTTATGCTTTTTGACGACAAAGGCGAGGAAGCTCAATATTGGCGTTATACTGCCAATAAGCTCTCCTGAGCTGCTGATAACAGTTGCAATGCTGTCGTGTGTGCGCTTTATGTCTGTTGTTACACGATTTATTTCTGTTTTAATTTCGTTAACATCAGAATTAAATTCGCCATAGACCATCTCGCGAATTTCTTTAAGCATTTTTTCTTGTTCAGTGTTGCGGCTGGATCGATTGGATATAAGTACAAAGAGTAGAGCAAGAAAGCCGTCTACCAATGCTACAATTAAAGCTGCATTTGCATAGCCAAAAGGTACTGCTAATGCTTGATATCCCGCAAAAGTAAGCATTCCCAAAGCTAGCAGGGCAAAAAGTAATGCAACTATTTTACAAGCTGCCTGAGCTGCTATTCGCTTTGCTTGTATACGGAGCAATGCCATTTCTGACCGGATGAGAAGTTGAAATCTGTTCATTGAATCATTCATGCAATTCCCTTTATTTTTTGGTAAGTACGTGCAGGAAATCGGTCGGTACAACGAGCAGAACGGTTGTATTTTTTAGCGTAACTTTTCTAAGAAGCTATTCTTCTTCTGAGGGAGGTTGTGGTGCGGGCGCTAGTAATATTGCCAGCCATCGCGTTTGTGGATGCGCTTCTGCCCCGTATTTAATAACCATAGTGAGCGGGATAGAAAGCAGCATTCCAGCGGAACCGAGTAGCCAACCCCAGAAGAGTAATGATAAAAAAACAGTCAAGGTTGATAAACCGACTCTATTTCCTAGAATAGCTGGTTCAACCATATTGCCAATTACTATATTAACAATCAGATAAATACTTATAACTGCGAAAACTTCTACAGCGCCAAATTGAAGACCTGCCAGCAAAACGGCAGGTGCAGCTGCTATTATCGAACCAATATTTGGGATAAAATTAAGTGCAAAAGCAAGAAATCCCCATAAGGAAGCAAAATTAAGCCCAACAATACTCAAGCCAACTGTTATAAGAATACCTGTTGCAATGCTGGTTAGCGCTTTGATGGAAATGTATTGTTTAGTGCTTTTGATAACATACCGGTATTTATCAAGCAGCTCGCCACCATTGTTGTTGTCTATCGCTTGGATTTTTAGTGGAAGGTTTCGTGCTTCAATGAGCATAAACAGCACGGTGAACATAATGAGTGTGATGTTGCTCAAAGCGCTTCCAAGACCAGAAATAAATGAATTTGCGAAGCTTAAAACAAGATCTGGGTTAAGTGTATCCGAAATTCCCGAATCAGACATGTCTATGCCGTGGGAATTTAGCCATTCAATTGTACGTGAAACCATGCCTGATACTTGTGATTGATATTCTGGCAGAGATCGACTGAATTGGGAGATTGTTTTGCCCAGCAGCAGAGCAGTTCCGGCTTCAAAAAATAGGGTGACTATAATAACAATTCCTACTGAGAAAAATGTAGAAAGTCCTCCCCGTCTGAGAAAGTCAATGGGAACGGTGATGATGATGGCAATGAAAATGGAAAGTAGTAAAGGAATAACAATGCTTTGTGCGGATCGTGCTGCAAAGAGAATAAGCAGGGTGCAAGCAAGAGTTATGATAGTACTTTGTAATCTTGATGGTGAATGCATACACTCTCCTGAAGTGAGTATCAAAACGTGATATGATACCGGAATTGTATCGCAGATAGTACATAAAAACTATGTGATGATAACTAGATAAGAATGTTTGTTCAGTGCCGTGTGGTGCTAAAAAAAGAGTGGAGTTTTAAGCTCCACTCTTTTTTTATTCTGGATGTGTCTTCAGGTATTCAAGCACAACCTGAGCATGGTCTGCTGTTTTGAATTTATTGAAAACTTTTTCGATTTTTCCATCTTTTCCGATGATAAAACTTATGCGGTGGATGCCGTCATATACTTTTCCCATAAATTTTTTTTCTCCCCAAACTCCAAAATTTTCTGCAATTTCGTGGTTCTCGTCAGAAAGCAGTGAGAAGGCGAGCAGCTGCTTTTTAGAAAATCTTTCTAAACGAGAAACTGGGTCTGGGCTGATTCCAAGAATCGCAACTCCCATGGAGTCAAATGCATCGAGGTTGTCCCGCAACCCCTGTGCTTGTTTGATTCAGCCAGGGGTAGAGGCTTTGGGGTAAAAGTAGACAAGAACTCGCTCTTTTCCAGAAAATTCAGAAATACAGATATCTTCACCAGATTGATTGGTAAGGCAAAAATCTGGTGCAGGGTCACCTACTTTAAGTGTGTTCATGGTATCTCCTTGCCGTTTGTAACGCGTTTTGATTCGCAAAAAACTTCGAAAAAAAGTTTGAAGAAATGTACCTCACCTCTAGTTATATAGGGCAACAACGCTCCTTTGTATGATACCATGAAAACATTCGTAACTCCGTACTCGTGGTTAGAAACTACGGTTAGAGAGAACATCAAAAAAGTGATTTAAATATGTCTGCAAAAAAAGTTAAAAAAATTGTTGTGTTGATGCGTCACGGCATACGTGCACCTAATCAGACTATGGAAAAATTGGCTGAATGGTCACATCGCAGTTGGCCAATTTGGCCGGTTCCTCCCGGCTTTTTAACAGGAAGAGGAAGAGAGTTGATGGTGGCGTTTTGGCGACAGTACGAGTTGTATGAGCCTTACAAGTCATTGCTCGGAGAAGAAGGGCACTGTTTGACGCTAGATGATATCTTTATTCATGCCGACATTGATGAACGCACGCAGACAAGTGCGGCTGCTTTCGCTTCCGCTATATCTCCAGCGTGTCCTCCGCCATATTTTGTCACTACGGACAAAAAAATTGACCCTGTTTTTCATCCTGTCAGTGGAACAATTTGTAATGCTTCTCGAAAGAAAGACGAAAGCGATATTGTTACTATTGTAGAGACGTCATTTAGCAAGTTGGCAGATGAATTTTCTCCTCAGCTTGAATTTGTGACAGAGTTGTTAGGAGCAATGTCGCAGGGTACTTGCAAGGAGTATGGCATTGAGAAGAGTTGCGAATTGAGAGACCTACCTCCGCGTGTAAATTTCGCGAACAGCGGGCGGACTGTGAATTTACGCGGTGCTCTTGGAATAAAAGCAACTCTTATTCAGAACTGGTTACTCGAAAGTGCTCAATGGCCAGACAGATATCCGGGTTGGGGAGAGATCACCCCTGATATTCTTTCACAGTTGCTTGTCGCACGAGCTGCCATTTTTAATAGCCTGAATAGGGCGGCGCCGTATGCCCGCGATCGAGGCAGCGCTATATTAAGCGCTATGGCAGACTCTCTTTTAGGAAGACACTTTGACCCGCATGCAAATAATGCCAAATGTGTAGTGTACATGGGGCACGATACCAATATTGCACACGTAGCTGAACTGTTAGGGCTGGAATGGGATTTAGAGAACTTTGCCTACAATGACATCCCGCCTGCGAGTTTTGTTCAATTTATTCTTTGGGAAAAGCAGACGGGAGAAGATGTTATTACTGCTGAGTTTGTAGCGCAGCCGTTAGAAGTTATGCACAGTGTGTGTCCGGAAAATATTCGTGCTGGGGTGATTGTTAAGCAACTAGAATTTAACCCCGCTCCGAGTGAGAGGTTAGACTCCAGAGCCTTCGAATATTCAAGAGAAAAGTTTGCTAAGGTTGTGTCCGAAGTAATTAATCAAGACTGCATTCCGCATGCCCGTGCTTTGAAAAAGGGAACAATGAAATAAATATTTATTTTACAAGTTAACATAATCGCATGGGCTGAAAAAAGCACCTGACTTTAAATTTATCGAAATTAATACAAGTTCGTTACTTCCGTAACGGCAATTGCAACAAAAAGAAGATGACTGAAGGGCAATTCTATACGCAACTGCCAAGTGAAAATGAATTCATGTTGAAATAGAATTAAGGTGTTGCTTTGTATATAGAAAATAAAGTGGCGAAAAAATTACATTCGAAAAGTAAAAAAGAAGGCAGAAAAAAGAGCTTCAATTCGAAAATGAATTGAAGCTCTTTTTATGCATCATAGTGGCAGGTTATTTATTGTTGAAAAACAATTTACTCATAGAATCAATTGTCATTAGGACAGATTGAACTACAATTTCTAATTCATCGTGGCTAATGTTTTTCCAATGTAAGCCACAGATTATTGTGATGACGTTGTCGGTGTGTGGTTGAATATGTTCCAAGACTTTTTCGACAAGTACATATTCTTTATGGTTCGGTATTGTTGCCATTTGGTTTTGCCGACAGTTGTTGGCATCCAGATAGCTTGTCAGCGTTGCCCCAATATGGGGTTTTTCTCCTCCATAGATTGCGATTGTAATATCCGAACCCATAGGGATAAAAATAACTTCAATTTGAGAATCTCTTATAGATTGAATCGTTTGCTTAATCATATGGATTTTGCTTTTAGTAATGATTTTGCAGCTAAGCTTGGCTGAGACTTTGTCGATAGCGTGAGGTTCAAAAACTCCAAGTAAGAAGTTTGTTAACGCTTCGGTAAGCCGTTAAAAAAATGACAGCGAAACGTATGCATAAAAATAGCCCATACGGTGATCGCATGGGCTATTTTGTGAACAAGGATTAGTCAAAATTGAGCTTGTCTGTAATGTTATACTGAATCCAACGGTGATCGAACCATTCAATCGGAGTTACTGGAATACCCGACACGATGACGCCGAAGTGGAGATGATCTCCGCCGGACATGCCAGTTGAACCAGAAATACCGAGGATGTCGCCTTGGTTTACAACTGATCCGACCGTTGTTCTGATTTCAGTCATATGTGCATACAAAGTTTGTAAGCCGAGTCCGTGGTCTATAATAACTACGTTTCCGTAGATCCCAAGGTTACCTGCAAAGACAACGGTTCCTTTGTTAGCAGCAGGAATAGGGGATTGTTTACGTGATGCAAGGTCAAGCCCCAAATGGGTCTGCTGATCTATGACTTCGCCGTTGTACATGTAGCTTCTGCGATCACCAAACCCAGCGCGTGTGGCAGAGTTAGGGAAACGTAAGAATTTACCCTGCCATAAAATAGAAGAAGAAGTCTGGCGACCTATTTTGACAAGCGAATCACGATTTTTCTTACGGATTTGTCTGTTAACGATGAGGAAACGTTCAAGGTTCGTCGTTGCTTGCGGAGTGTCTTTGGCAAACGCGGACATTTGAGAGTTAAGGAACCTATCGCTTAATCGAATTTTATCGTGACGGAATTTTCGAGAAAGTGGATTAATGGAGAATGGCTGGTCATATACGTTGCCAGCAATATCCATTGCGTAAGCTGTAGGATTAAAATCTTTTTTATCTATGCTTTGTGGGAATGCAAAGAAGCTGATGTATGTTCCATCCGCCTGTTTATACCCAGGAAAGAACATATCGTTTACTTTCACGCCGGAAGTATTGACTGGCTCAGAGATGGTATACGCGATAACACCGGTGCCACCTTGCCAAATGTTTGGCGGAAGTGATTTTACGGTAATGCTAGGTGGGGTGTTATCCATTCGCATTACAACAATTTTACGTGTGGTGTTTCCTTTGCCGAATGCAGCTAATGAGGTATCCGTTGCTGTAATCAGCATTTCAAAAGAACCGTCAGAAACGGCTGCATTTGCGAGAGGAACGCTGAGAGTAATAGATTTTTTTCCTTGTGGAAAATTGGTGGCATATAATGGTATTGTTTTAGAATTCTTGCGAACTGCAATAGATAAATTCTTTAAATTTGATGTAACATCATGCAAGGATAAAGTGACAGTACTATTTTTATTGACTCGAGCATTCTCTTTATCAACAGCAATTATAGGACCTTGCTGGTCTTTGAACAACAGCCATCCTAAAATAGCTCCGCTGCAAATAAATGATAAGAATATAATGAAAAAGAAGGTTTTTTTAAGGCTCGCCATGGGCAGTCCCTTGTACAACGTTAATGTGGTGGAATAAGATACTATAAAATATTTGACCTAAGACAGGTTTTTTTGCTTGGTGCATTTGCAGCTTTACACGTATGAAAGCGTGCGTCGACTATATGGTTATTGATAACCCTGACTCAAAAAATAGATTATTTCATGAGAGTTGTGAATATGCCGACGTTGGTGGGCACCTGATGGTCGCACTCAATAAAGTGGAAAAAAGCACAGCAGCCGATGTGACATTACCCAGATACGCGTAATCTCACAAGTCAAACTATCGACTGCCGTATTAATTGTACGCTTTTTTATGTATCCAAAGCATCCATGAGATCTATGGTCAGACGTAAGAAGTCTGCTTCTGTTATTATCCCAACCAGCCTGTCTTTTTCCACGACAGGTAAACAGCCGTACTTATGGTTGAGAAGAAGTTCCGCCGCATCACGAAGGCTTGCGTCTGGTGCAACAACAAAGACATCAGTTCGCATTATTTCGGAAACAGGAATTGCGGCTTCTATTTCGTCTTGAACGTCTTTCTCAACGTCAGCAAGTTTCGACAGCGTTGATGATAAGATGTCTCTGTGTGTTATAATTCCTAAAAAAATATTGCCGCTTTCAACCACTGGGATATGGCGAATGCGTGCAAGTTCCATTAAGGATTTAGCCGCCATGAGAGAATCGGACTCTTTGAGCGTGAACAGATTTGTGGACATCAGGTCTTGTACATGCAGCATAGTGTTCTCCGTTTTTTCAAAATTTTCACAATGTTCATATGGTGTTGCAGAGTATTAAACCGTCGTATGACGGTTGACTTGTGCAGAAAAATCTGCTTCTCAAACCAAACAGATATGGTATTTAGTGTAACGTTTGGTTGTTTTTCTGACCATGACTATTTCACGTTAAAGGAATCTTATTTTGCCGTACGACTTAAAGCGTAACAGAGAGAGGATGGTTCGCGAGCAACTTGAAAAGCGAAACATCACTGACCAAAACGTGCTGCGGGCTATGCGTACCGTTCCACGGCATAAGTTTGTGCAGGATGCCATGAGGCTTAATGCATATGACGATAATGCGTTGCCTATCGGGTATGGGCAGACTATCTCTCAACCTTATATTGTAGGGCTTATGTCTGAAGCGCTTGAGGCAACAGAAGGAATGAGTGTGCTTGAAATTGGCACTGGTTCCGGCTATCAAGCTGCTGTACTTCACGCGATGGGGCTTCATGTCTACTCTGTAGAGCGAATTAAGGAATTGCATACAGCAGCAATTACCCTTTTCGCTGAGCTGGGGTACACCTCAACGCAATTTAAACTTGATGACGGTACGTTAGGGTGGCCGGAGAAGGCTCCGTTTGACCGTATTATTGTGACAGCCGGAGGGCCGGAAATACCGAAGCCGCTTGTTGACCAGTTGGCTGACCCCGGAGTTCTTGTTTTACCGGTTGGACGGGCAAAGCGAACACAGCAGCTTGTGCGAATCCGAAAAAATAACGGTGACATCACGTTAGAAAAGCTTGGCAGCGTTGCCTTTGTTGATCTTGTTGGTGCACACGGATGGTAATTGAATGAAAATGATGGCTAGGTTGATGGACTGGGTTTCCAGATCTGCAATATCTCCTAAAGCAAAGTGGACATTAGCTTTTATAGCGTTTACCGAGTCCATAATTGTTCCGCTTCCTCCAGATCTGCTTTTAATTCCAATGGCGCTTACACAGCGCAAAAAAGCTTTTTATTTTGCAACAATCTGTACCATATTTTCTGTACTGGGTGGAGCGGTAGGCTACTATATAGGCTATCATTTCATGGATTACGTAGGCATGCCGATAGTTCGCTTTTATCACCTGTCGGATGAATATGTTCGCATTAAAGAATGGTACGACACATACAACGCATGGGCAGTAGCAGCAGCGGGGCTTACGCCAATTCCCTACAAGCTTTGTACGCTTTCTGCTGGTGCTTTTAAGGTTCATTTCGGCATATTTATGATTGCGTCAGTGTTCAGCCGCAGTTTGCGATTCTTCGCCATTGCAGCCTTAATTTACGTGTTTGGCGAGCGCGCCCGATATTTTTTAGAGAAACGGTTTGATCTGGTCTTGATTGTAACTTTGGTACTCGGAATAGCCGGTTTTCTCGTAATAAAATTGTTATAATGACATATTGGTCTGCCCGATAGCTTGACTGATTGAGTAGACTGCTTATGTAGTCATTAAATATAAGGAGTTACAAACATGTCTTCTTGCAGTGGCTGCTCCTCTTCGAAGGAACTTACTCCGGGGAAAGAGATTCCAGCTAGCCCAAAAAAGAATATTCAGGACGAAATGATTAACTGTACGCTGGATAAAATCCGTCACAAGTTATTCATTATGAGCGGTAAAGGTGGAGTGGGAAAAAGCTCTGTTACCGTAAACACTGCAACAGCTCTTGCTGCGAAAGGATTTAAAGTAGGTATTCTGGACGTTGATATTCACGGTCCAAGTATCCCTGGTCTTCTCGGTGTTAAAGATACAGGTCTCGAATCTGATCGCGGTGGTTTGTTGCATCCGGCTAAAGTTAATGAGAATCTGTATGTTGTGTCTATGGATTCTTTGCTGAAAGATAAAGACACAGCAGTGCTCTGGCGTGGACCTAAAAAAACTGCGGCTATTCGACAGTTTGTTTCCGACGTCAACTGGGGTGATCTTGATTTTCTGCTTATCGATTCCCCTCCGGGCACTGGTGATGAGCACATGACCGTACTCAAAACTATCCCGGATGCTACCTCTGTTGTTGTTACAACTCCGCAGGAAGTCTCTCTTGCAGACGTTCGTAAGGCTGTTAACTTCCTTCAGTATGCAAAAGCCAGTGTGCTCGGTGTAGTTGAAAACATGAGCGGTCTTGCATGTCCACACTGTGGTGAAGAAATCGAACTGTTTAAAAAAGGCGGCGGTAAAAAGCTTGCTGAAAAATATGGTCTCGAATTTCTTGGCGGTATTCCGCTCGATCCAGCTACAGTAGTAGCGGCAGACCGAGGCGTTCCTGTTGTTATGCTTGAAGAGGATACTGCTGCAAAACGCGGTTTCCAGAATCTTGCAGATAATATTGTAAAAGCGCTGGACTGTAGTCTCGAATCTGTTTCTTCAGATAACTCATAGCGTTTATCCCAGTATTTACTCGGGATTGGCAGGCATTGAGTTGATTTTTGCCGTGCTATATGAAAAAACCATGACGAATTTGTCATGGTTTTTTTGTAAAATACAAAAAAATACTTCAAATAACTCTAGATGCTATCAATATATTATAATTTGGTGTCTTGGCAGTCTTTGCACCTCGTATGAACTGTGGTACACAGCGTTATCTTGAAAAAACCAGCTAGAGGTAGAGCACACATGTTTAATTTGGCGAACAAGATTACCATGTTTAGGATTTTGTTGGTTCCGTTTGTAGTAGTACTACTGTACTTCCCAAGCAAGACCACATGCTTACTTGCATTTTTACTTTTTTCTCTTGCATCGATATCTGATTTAATAGATGGATTCGTTGCACGCCGTGAAGGCATGGTGACAAGTTTTGGCAAATTTCTTGATCCACTTGCAGATAAGTTGTTGATTTCATCAGTGCTTATTATGCTTGTGGAACTTGGTTGGGCACCAGCGTGGGTGGTGATTACTATCATCTGTAGAGAACTTATCGTAACAGGGTTACGCGCAATGGCTTCTGATGAAGGCATTGTTATTGCCGCAGATAAGTACGGTAAAATGAAAACGGTAATGCAAATGCTTGCACTTTCACCTATGATTATTCACTACCCGTTGTTCGGGTATGATGTTGCCGTTGTTGGTGAAATACTTCTTTACATTGCACTTATCCTGACGGTATTTTCTGGGGGCAACTATCTTGTTGGCTTCTACAGAAATTGGTTGCAGCAGGACAATAAAAAGTAACATTTGCTGCTGAGACAATATGGCAAAAAGTACATTCCTTTTATGTCAGACTCGCAAGGAAACTACATGAAAGAACTTGAAGAATTGAAAAGCAGGTTGCGTAATTGCCTGCATACAATTCTTGAGCTGGAACCTGATCTTGATGACATAGAGTTAAGTCATGATTTGCGCGATGAATTCAGTATGTTAAAAATGCTGATTGAGCGAATCAATGAGATGGAACTGGTTGAAGATGATGTTGTCCGCATCGAATCTGCAACAGCAAACTTTTTAGAAGAGCTGCAGTTCCCTATGTCACATGTAAAGGTCACTGCTGAAAAGCGACGTTTTTTACAGTAACTATGTTAGTAAAACGAATTCTGTTGGCGTTATCCGTACTGCTTAACCTTGCCCTTATTACTTACTTGTTTGTAGGTGACAATGGGCTTGGGAATTATCAGGCGCTTAAAGCCGATACATACGCTTTTACACAACAGCAAAACAAGCTTGATGAAAAAGCGTATCAGTTAAGTCATGAAATACGACTGTTGCAGAGCGACTCTGAGTATATTGAGAAAATTATCAGAGCTCGCCTTGGTTTTGTTAAGAGTAACGAGATATTGTATATTTTTCCTGATAGCAAAATAAAGATTCCTGTTGGAGTGCGTGAATGATTCAAGCAAAAATTAAGTGGTATAAGGAAGTGTTGGAACTCGATCCTGGTTCTAAGGTGTTCTTTCCACTTGCGCGACTCCTTGTAAAAGAAAAGGATCTTATAGAAGCCGTTTCTGTTCTGAAATCAGGTTTAGAACGGCATCCTGAGCATTTTGAAGCTCGGCTGCTGTTGCTGAATTGTTTAGAACGGGTTGAAGATTTTGAGCAGATTGATTCAGAACTAGGGGCTCTTGGAGAAATCCTTAAGCGATATCCCAAGTTTTGGAAAATTTGGGCAGGGCTGCTTTCTGCGGAACCCGGTTCTCAAGATGCTGCCCTTGCTATGACCTTTCTTGCTGCTGCGTTTGAAGAAGCTCCAATCACTTGGCGTGATGTTATAGATAGAGGGCTTCAGGCTTGTCTGGAAGAAAACGCTGAAAATTATCTGGCTTGTCGCCCTGAACCGGCAAAACAAGCTGCTCCTTCTCCAGAGAGCGTGGCTAGCGAAGAACCTGCGGTAGAAGAGTTTGTGGAAATGGCAGTACCAAGTGCTTCACCGCATGAAACTTCTCAATTAAAAAGCTTAGCAGAATTGGAAGGTGAGATTCCGCTGATACGCAAACAGGAGACTGCGTTTGACGGCACCATGGAAGGGGGAGAATCCATTTCAGAGCGCACCTTATCTATGGCGCGTATTTTAGCAGATCAGGGTGATCTGAAAGGGGCTCTTGAGATCTGTGATGAACTCACAGAGCAAGTAACAAGCAGAGAAGAATTAGAAAAAATTACAGAGCTTCGATCAGATATTCTGGATGCACGAAATAACTCTGCACCAGAAAAGGCTGATACTGCAACAAGCAAAGATAGAATAGTTCATACGCTTGAAGCGCTTGCAGAACGTTTGGAAGCCCGGGCTTCGTAGTTTTTTAGTTTCAGGAGATTGTATTGCGTTATTCATTGAGATGTGGTGTTGCGTTGTGCGCGCTGCTGGTGTTGGTAACTGGCTGTAAGCAAAGTGTAAATAATACTTGGCGCGAAACTAAAGGGTATTACAACGCCTATGTGAACACCCCTGCTGAACTCAAGTTTGATAAAGTAGACGTTATGACAGTCGAGGAAAATTTGGCTGTTATGTACACCCCGATTGGGGAAGAGCTTGAACAGTTTGTGCGTACGATTGACGCAAAAGATGTTCTTCCAGATATTGCGTGGATTGATAGTACCATGAAGCGCTTTCCGTGGCTTTCAGGTATTGCTGTTGTAAATATTGAGGGCAAAGTGCTTATGCAGCGTCCAACTGTCAGCATGAAGCCTTTGAATGTTGCACCGCTTCTTGAAGAAGATAAAAATTATGGATTCCGCAAATTACGTGGCTTTGTAGATGAAACTCCACTTGGCAATGAAGCATATGTAGCTATGCCGTTTTTTGTGGATAATGAAATGCGTGGATTAGTTGTGGCGCATTTTGATGCTCGCAACCTCGTAGAACTTTCGCCAAATCCAGAAAATCTTGTTGTTATAGCAAATCAAAAAGTGCTGTGGAGTGGAAAATACCAGTTTGAAAAGACTCCATTTGCGCAAATTGACTGGAAGCAAATGCTTGGTGAAGACAGCTACGGCGTTTTTGAAGAAAGTGGTACATCATACACTTGGCTTGTTCAGTATATCGGCAACATCCCAATGGTGTTTGGAACTGCGACAGATCAAGCTGCTAGTTAACGCATCTTATTGCATAGATGAATGACTTTACAATAAACAGTTTGACTCTATGGTGCATTATGCATAGAGCAAACAGCTTCATGAATAATTAGTAAGAAAAGGGTACCTGCATTGATTTTTTCAGTGCAGGTACTCGTTTTATGTCAGAAACCTGCTGGTAGAATATATAAAGTTGGTTCGGACCAGCTGCATTATATTTACGGGTAATTGACAAAACCTAGTTCCATTGTACTATGAATGAATTAACTTTTATTCATAGATAGTTAGGAGTACACCATGCGCCAAGTAACCGTTACAGAACATCTTTTATTGCATCAAACCAAAACTCCTGATGCATCTGGTAAATTTACTGCACTATTTTATGACCTCATTTTGGCGGCAAAAACCATTTCTAAAACGATGAACAAAGCAGGGTTGCTCGATATTCTCGGAGCAACTGGCGAAATCAATGTTCAGGGTGAACAGGTTCAGAAACTGGATGCATATGCTAACCGTGTTCTCATCCACCGCATGGAACGCACCGGTGTATTATGTGCAATTGCCTCTGAAGAGAATGCAGACTTTTTGCGTATTCCTGCGCAGTACAAGCAGGGAGAATATATCCTAATATTCGATCCACTTGATGGCTCTTCCAATGTAGATGTTAACGTAAACGTCGGTACTATTTTTTCAATTTTACGCCGCAAATCCCCATCCAATAATGATGTAACACTTGGTGATATCTTGCAGAGTGGTGTTGAGCAGGTTGCCGCGGGGTATTTCCTGTATGGTCCTTCTACCATGCTTGTATACTCTACTGGTGATGGCGTGCATGGCTTTACGCTTGATCCTAGTGTTGGTGAGTTTTTGCTTTCCCACCCAGACCTGCGTATTCCAGAACAAGGTAAAGTGTACTCTGTAAACGAAGGCTATTACCAGTACTGGGATGATGCAACTCGCGAGGTTATCGAGTACTTTAAAGGTGATGCCAACCCGCTTGGTAAGCCATACTCCGCGCGCTACATTGGTTCCCTTGTTGCAGATTTTCATAGAGGTTTGCTCAACGGTGGTATTTATATGTACCCTGTGGACAATCGCAACCCGGGGAAAGCTAAAGGGAAGCTACGCTATTTATGTGAAGCATCTCCTCTTGCATATATTGCAGAGCAGGCTGGTGGTGCTGCGACAAACGGAACTAAGCGTATTTTAGAATTGCAGCCGGAAGAGCTGCACGAACGAGTACCACTCTTCATTGGATCTAAAAATGACGTTGAAGCTGTGGCAGAAATTTATAACAAAAGACGTAGCACAGCTGAATAGCTGGTAGTGATGATACGGACTATGGAATAGTTGTATGTTAACGTTAGGTATTGAGTCCTCGTGTGATGAAACCGCATTTGCACTTGTTCAGGACGGAAAACTGCTCGATAGTGTTATTTCGACACAAATAGATATTCATGCATTATTTGGTGGTGTAGTTCCAGAGATTGCATCCCGCGAACATTACCGTCTGATAGGGCATTTATACGATTCTTTACTTGCCAAAACTGGGATTGATGCAGAACAAATAGATAATGTTGCAGTATCAAGAGGTCCCGGCTTGCTCGGAAGCTTGCTGGTTGGTGTCGGCTTTGCCAAAGGGCTTGTGGCTGGTACAACAAAGAAGCTGATTGGTGTTAACCACCTGCATGCACATTTGCTTGCCGCAGGATTAGAACAGGACATTGAGTTTCCTGCATTGGGGCTGCTGGTATCCGGCGGACACACCCAAATATTCCTCATCCGCGCAGCTGATGATTTTGTTGAACTAGGTAAGACTCTTGATGATGCCGCAGGTGAGGCTTTTGATAAGGTCGCAAAGATGTTGAATATGCCATATCCGGGAGGCAAGTACATTGACCAGTTGGGCAAACTTGCAGAGCCGGATACGAAACGATTTACACGACCATACCTTGACAATACAAATCTAAACTTTAGTTTCAGTGGGTTAAAGACCGCATTGAATTTGTATATTGAAGCTCATTCACACTTAAAGCTTCCGAGCTTGAATGATGTAGGTGAGTTGTTCAATGGAAACCGTGATGTAGCAGAGCTTGCTGAACTTTGCGCATCTTTCAACTTTACGGTTGCGGATACGTTACGGGTTAAAATGCAACGTGCCATTACCCAGCGAAAAGAAGCTGGGGATGCGGTTAAGAGCATAATTGTTGCCGGTGGAGTTGCTGCAAACAGTATGATTCGCGAAACGATGGCGGAAGTGGCAGAAAAAAATAAACTTACGTTCACGTTGCCTTCGTTTGCTTTGTGCACTGATAACGCTTCAATGGTTGCGTATATGGGTGAACAACTGGTTGCAAAAGGGTACTCTCACGGGCTGGATTTAGACGCTATCCCTCGTGGTAGAAAGATTCCGCAGGACTATCTGCATAGTTTGTGTTAGAAATTGAAGAGTGAGCGAGAAAAATTGACTCACTCTTGACACTGCCTTACAGGCTTACTAATTGTAGTTTTCAGTAAATACAACCTCCTGTAGATATTTGCTGAGTTCTGAACGCAATGACCGTCTGGTCAATTTTTTAATGTTTAGTAAAAAAGGAGCGAACAATGGCTGCTCAAGTAACAGATAGCAATTTTGAAGCTGAAATTCTCGAATCTAAGATTCCTGCTCTGGTGGACTTCTGGGCTCCTTGGTGTGGCCCTTGCCGTGCTATGGGACCAGTAATCGACGAGCTTGCTGCTGAATATGAAGGCCAGGTTCGTATCGTAAAAATGAATGTTGATGAAAACCCTGGTACTCCAAGCAAGTATGGCATTCGTGCTATTCCTACCATCATCCTTTTCAAAGATGGTGAAGTGCTCGAGCAAGTAACCGGCGCAGTTTCTAAAAGCAGCATTCAAGATATGATTACCAAGAAGGCTCTTGGCTAATGAAAAAATACGATTGCTTTGTAATCGGGGGCGGTCCGGCTGGAATGACGGCCGCCCTTTATCTTCTTAGGTCGGGGGTAACAGTGGCGATGGCTGAAAAGCTGACGCCCGGCGGACAAGTTCTGCAGACCGAGGAAGTAGAGAATTACCCGGGCTTTCCTAAAGGCATTAAAGGCTATGAACTCGCAGATGTTTTTGCAGAGCATCTTGAGGGATACGAGTTGGATCGCTACACAGAGCCGGTAACCTCTCTCCAGCATGCACATGGCGCGAATAAACTGAAAGTGGGCGATCAAGAAATTATTGCTCGTTCCATCATTATTTGCACTGGTGCCCGTTACAAAAAGCTTGGTCTCCCCAATGAAGAATTTTTGACAGGCAAAGGCGTATCTTATTGCGCTTTATGTGACGGTAACTTTTTTAGAAACCAGACTGTTGCTGTTGTCGGTGGCGGAAACTCCGCTTTGGAGGAGTCTCTTTATCTGGCAAAGCTGGTTAAAAAGTTGTATCTCATTCACAGACGTGAAGGCTTCCGTGCTGCAAAGTACTATCAGGATAAAATTAAAGCTTCTCCAGTTATCGAAATTGTTAAAAACACCATTGTTAAAGAATTGCATGGTGAAAATGGGTTAACTGGAGTTCTTGTAAAAAATTTGAAAACAGAAAAAGAGGAAGTAGTTCCTGTTGATGGTCTGTTTGTTTTTGTTGGCTATGAGCCAAACAAAGAATTGCTGCCGGAAGGTTTGCAAACAGATGAGATAGGTTTTATTTTGACCGATATTGAAATGCGCACCAACTTGCCGGGTATTTTTGCTGCCGGTGATTGCAGGGCAAAACAATGTCGACAGGTTACAACTGCTGTTGGTGATGGTGCCACAGCAGCCAACTCCGCTTTCCTCTATTTGGAACAACTCAATGCGTAGAAAGTTTCTTCGTTTTTTAGCCATTCTTCCACTGCTCAGTGTTTTGTCTGGCTGTGGTATTATTGACTATTTTTATCTTCCACCACCTGAGGATACTGCTCAGGAAATATTTGAAGCTGGCAACGATGCCATGCGTGATAAAAATTACGCACAGGCTAAAGAGTATTTCACAACTCTCAAAGATAAATATCCGTTCAGCCCATATGCCGTGGAAGCAGAACTTTCTTTGGCGGATGCGTACTTCCTTGATGCAGATTATCTGTTGGCAGTGGATGCATACAAGGAATTTGAATCATTGCATCCGCGTCATAAAGCGATTCCGTACGTATTGTTCCAGATCGGAAAGGCGCACATGGATAGCTTTGTTTCAATCGACCGTCCGCAAGACAACGTTGCAGAAGCATATGAGTAT
The DNA here is from genome assembly GCF_025210605.1 of Halodesulfovibrio sp. Classification (NCBI taxonomy): domain Bacteria; kingdom Pseudomonadati; phylum Thermodesulfobacteriota; class Desulfovibrionia; order Desulfovibrionales; family Desulfovibrionaceae; genus Halodesulfovibrio; species Halodesulfovibrio sp. Next base: position 74,391 of record NZ_JAOARI010000032.1, read on the forward strand.
CTTACTCGTCTTAAAGAGTCATATCCGGGGACGGAGTATGCAGAAAAAGCTACTGCATTGATGCAGGAAGCTAGAAAGCTTATGGCGGCGCATGAAGTCTATGTTGCAGATTTTTACTGGCGGCGCGAAAGCTACGGTTCTGCATACGAACGTTATAAGTTTGTACTTGAGAACTTTAAGGACGTTCCTGACTTCCAAGAGTACGTAAAAGAACGTGCTCGACTTTCCTACCTTAAAAAGGCTGAACAAGAGGCAGAGCTTCTTCGTAAAGACCGTGAAGGTTCTTGGAAAGATTATTTCGAATGGCTGTAATAAGTCGTTAGTGATTTCAAATAAACTCCCGCATGGCAGTGTCATGCGGGAGTTTTTGTTTGTAGTTGAGTAGAGAGAAAAGTGCTTACTGATGATTAAGGAATGTAAGGCGCGAGAGTGCGTTACCTTTGTTTTTGAATCCTATTTTTTGCTGCTGTTTTTCTGAGCCAGAGGACGCAACGTCCCTAAAGATAAGACATCTTGTCTAATTATAAATATTCTAATACAACTCTCGCTTAGGTAAGATGCCCTTGAAGCGAGAACGTGTATCGACGTGTGAGTTTCAACTTCTTCGACTCAAACTATAATCTGTGAAAAAATATTATGACAGCTTACGCAAATCTTCTTGCAGCAATTGTGCTAGAAGTTATAGCAACTAGTGCCTTAAAGGCGTCAAACGGTTTTGCAAAGTTGGGACCAAGCCTTATTGTTATCGTTGGATATGTCGCTAGTTTTTATCTTTTTTCTATGGTGCTTAAAACAATGTCTGTAGGTGTGGCATACGCTATATGGTGTGGATTAGGCATTGTTTTGGTCACATTAGTTAGTATTTTTTTGTATGACCAAGTTCCAGATCTTCCAGCTGTTTTGGGAATGTTCTTAATCCTTCTGGGTGTATGTGTGATTAACTACTTTTCAAAAACTATTATGCACTAAATTAGGTATATTTCCCTATTTAGAAGTAGATAAGAGGTTATCCAGTTTATGGGTAACCTCTTTGTTTTTGATAACCCAAAAGACAAACAAGTGTGGGGCGGTTTGTTACATTCATTTTGGAGTAGCTGGTCGCAATCTAATCTGAATAGGGTAGACTCCAATAATAGCTGAGTATTTTGAGAGGGGGAGATTTAAAGTTCGAACCGGACAACGTAATTGTCGCTCAATACTCCTGCTCGTTGTAAGTGTGTTTAACAGTTTCTTTGGTGGAAGCTTGTTTCAGGACGAGACAGTTTTTCCATAATAAGTTCATTTGCAGTGAGCTTTTTAGGACGGGACAGTGCAAATAAAAAAAGCCATCGATTTGATCGATGGCTTTTTTTATCTTGAACTCTCAAGATGAATTGTTGTTTGGCTGGGACGGCAGGACTCGAACCCGCGGATGTCGGGACCAAAACCCGATGCCTTACCAACTTGGCTACGTCCCAGCAGCAGCAACAAGAGCGTGTATAGTGAGGAGCTTGTGTTTCGTCAAGCAGAAAATTTATTTTTTTTATATTTAATTTCAAATTACATGAAAAATTGGAACCCTAATTGAATTGTTTTACTTAATGTTCAATGTATTTGTTTGAAATAAATAACTTTTTAAATCGATCTGCTGAGAACAGGATTTTATGTGATGTAAATAAATTTTTCACTGATATTTTAGCAAGTTCTACAGCAGATACTCATTTGTTTAGCGTAGCGCATCTATATGCAGAGGCTTGTGGCAATGTGGACATATAATTTGTGGATGATGACTTTTTGAATCAAGCACTGTGTATGTCCATAACCCAGATTGTTTCACATAGTTAACCAAAAGAACAAATCCACAAGTACAAAATCTTTTTTGCATGACAGCCTCTTTGTTTATAAAAGTTAACAGGGTTTGCCAAATAATTTTGAGATAAGCTGGCAAGGTGAAATTTAGAGATGTTGCTAGAGATGCGAATTGATGACGTGTTGCTTGTTTCAATCGTACCACTAGGGTTTTGTTGAAATTAGTAGTCTCTAGAAGACCAAACTATTTTCCCGATAATGCGGAAGGACAGTAGTTCATCCCCTTGCAGTTCGATTGGTGAGTATGCTGAATTGTCACTTGTAAGGGTAACGTTATGCTGCGTTGTGAGAACTCGTTTAATCATAATGGAATCCTCAATGCCGACTGCATAAATTGTGTTTGGATGAATCGTCGTTTGCGACTGGTCGACAAGAACAGTATCGCCTTGGCAGATAAACGGCTCCATGCTGTCACCAGTTACATCCATAAGTACCATTGCTGAAGGAGTACCCTTTTTTTCTAGCCATGACTGCTTGAAAATATGTTCTTCAATGGGAGTAGCTTCTATTTCAAAAGAGCCTCCGCCTGCACATAGTCTTGCATACACCTTCGGAACTGTGCAGGTGGCTGTGTGTTCTTGCACGAAGGAGGTGGGCACTACCTCCGGCTTCCCAACACCAAATTCGAGCCAATCGGCAGAAAGTTGAAAAGAACGCGATAGTGCCAGAACCCATTTTTGTGGAATAGAATTTCTTCGCTTAGCTTGTGTGATAGCAGAGCGATTTACGCCAAGGGCTTTTGCCAAATCGTGTTGCGTCGCAATTGAAGTCGCTTGCCGGACGCGAGTAAAAAAGACTTCAAATTCAATCATAGTTCTCTCAAGGCACTAGGATACGTTTTTATCATTATCATTTTTGAATCTGCTATGAGTGACAGATTTGTTTTGATGTATTGTTCTATCTTATAAGAAGGAAAAGCTACATATATCTTTTTGAATACAATTTAAAACTATCTGTAAACAAAGCCCTTTCAGCTTGTGTTGATATATATAAACACAAGCTGAAAGGGGATCAATGAGAAAAAGTACAAATACAAGTTGTGACAAAAAAGCGCCCTGTTGAGGGCGCTTTTTTAAATTGCTGTAGATTGCTGACTAAGGCATTTCTATAAAGTATTCTTTCGAAACAGCATCAGGCATACCGAAGTATTTGCTTTTGGCTGTAACCTTCATACGGTAGAGCGAAGAAATTTGAGTAGGGCAGATGCTGGTCTTAAATTGTCCGCTGTTACTGATAAGCCCCAATTCCCCCGGTGAGAAAATAAATTCTTCATCTGATTGGAAAGGACAGCCTGGGCAGTCTGCCTCTTCGCCTGCTTTCTGTAATTCGATGAGAATTTCATCAATGTTCGTCATATTGCCAGAGAGCTTGCCGTTTACGTTTATGCACGGTGGTTGTACAGATGTTTCTATGGAACTCCATTTAAAATAATCTGAAGAGCTAGCTGGTGTCGGATCACTTTTAAAGCCACAACCAGCGACGGCTATAACTAATACACAGGCTGCCATTACACTGGTAAGGCGCTTAATTGGCGTCATTTTGTTCTCCCCACAAGAGTTTCCACTCTGTAAGTTGTTTTAAAGCATCCATTGGAGTCATGTTGTCAGTATCAAGGTCTTTCAAAGCTGTAAGCAAAGGGTGGTCGACAGGCTCTGTGCTTACAGGTGGAGTTTTTGCAGCTTTATTTTTTACCGGAGTTTCCGGCATACCAGGTAGCAGACTTGCCATGGCTGTTGCTTGTGTTTGGCTGGAGCCTTGAGAGTTGCTTTCAAGTAACGCAAGAATCTCCTTTGCCCTTTTTACAACATTAGCAGGTACTCCTGCAAGGTTCGCAACTTCAATGCCATAGCTTCTGTCAGAAGGTCCCGGCACAAGACGGCGAAGAAAAACAATTTCACCGCCCCATTCTTTAATGGCGATATTCATGTTGTGGACTCCGGCAATTTTTCCTTCAAGTCCAGTAAGTTCGTGGTAGTGAGTCGCAAATAATGTCCGGATACCTTTCGACTTGCGGCACAACTCCTCAACAACAGCCCAAGCTAAAGAAAGCCCATCGAATGTTGAGGTTCCACGCCCGATTTCATCAAGGATAATTAAGCTCCGTTTTGTCGCCTGTCGTAAGATCCTCGCTGTTTCCATCATTTCTACCATGAACGTGGATTGTCCCTGAGCAAGATTGTCAGATGCTCCGACACGAGAAAATATTCTATCTGCAATGCCGATAGTTGCTTCCCGCGCAGGGACATACGAACCCATTTGCGCCAGAATGCAAATGATTGCCATTTGCCTGAGCACGGTAGATTTACCAGCCATGTTGGGACCGGTGATGAGAAGGAGTTTACGCTTGTCGTCCACTCGCAGATCGTTAGGAATAAAGTTGGAACTTCCTTGCACAGCTTCTACAACAGGATGCCGACCATCTTTAATTGAAATGTGGGTTTCATTATGCAAAGCAGGGCGTGCCCAATTCCATTTGCGTGCAGCTTCTGCCAGACTTTGCCAGTAATCTAATCCTGCGAGTAAATCTGCCATAAACAGCAGACGGGAGCGGGCTTCCGCCATAGTATCTCGCATTTTCTGGAAAAGTTTGTATTCAAGACTCTTACGCTTGTCCGTCGCGGCAAGGAGTTTTTCTTCCAGCTCTTTAAGCTTTGGGGTTGAATAGCGTTCTGAGTTTGCGAGAGTCTGACGGCGTACAAAATAGTCAGGCACGTTTGCAACGGAGCCTTTTGGCACATCAAAAAAGTATCCAAACACACGGTTGTATTTCAGCTTCATTTTTTGAATGCCGGTAGCTTCCTGTTCGGACTGAAGCAATTCCTCAAGTTTGGATTCTCCATGTTCGCTCAACTCTATAAGCTCATTGAGTTCGTTATGGAATCCATGCTTGAAAAGACCTCCCTCGGTAATGAGGTTCGGTGGATTATCCACAAATGCTTTGTCGAGCAGTTCGTGATAATCAGCAAGGTCATCCCAATGTTTGAGTAATTTAGTGAGCCACGGCGGGAGCGTTAGCTGTTGTTCCTCGTCCATGGTAGTATAGTCGGAACCTGCCTGAACTTTTGACAGTACTTCGCGTACAGTAGGCAACGTGCCGATGCTTTGTCGTAGTGCAACAAAATCTTTAGGCGCAGCGCGGTTTAACTGGATACGGGTGCTGAGGCGTTCAAGGTCGTATACCAGATCAAGTGCGGTACGGATTTCTTTGCGCAAATTGTCGTTAACGAAAAAGTATTCAACCGCATTTTGCGTTTCAATGATTGATGTAATGTCGCGCCACGGATGCCGCATTCGTTCCGCTAAAAGGCGACCACCCATTGGCGTAAGTGTGTGATCTAAAACTTGCCAGAGGGTTCCGAGTCCCTTTCTGCCATCAAGAGTTTTGAACAACTCTAGATTGCGCTCGGTAATGTCATCTAAGATAAGATGCTTAGAAAGATTCAGTGGCTTGAATCTGGAAAGATGTGTCAACTCGCTTTTTTGTGTTTGCTTGAGATATGTGAGCAGAGCACCACATGATCTTACAAGCTCGTTGCTTTTTTCAAGCCCTAATGCACCTAGCTCAGCGATGTTTTGGGAGGCTAAAATCTTTTCGGTGCTGCGTTTCAAATCAAAGAAAGCTTTCACCGGCTTTTTAAGAACAATCGTTTCTGTAAGAGCAAACGATGGAGGCGGGGTAAGCTCTTCTGGAATAATGAGTTCGCGTGGTCCCATTTTTTGTGCCCACTGCCATAGGTCAGCTTGCTTTTTCAGCTGCATTCCTGACCAGTCACCAGTGGAGTAATCGACCCATGCAAGCCCACCTTGATTGTTTTTGGCATCCCAGTACAGGGCACCAAGGAAGTTATGTCCTTTTGCAATCAGGTTTACATCTTCCACCACAGTGCCGGGAGTCAAAATGCGCTTAACTTCTCGTTTTACAAGTCCTTTCGCTTCGCGAGGGTCTTCAACTTGCTCGCAAATTGCAACGTTGTGCCCCTTAGCTAAAATTTTAGGCAAGTACGTTTCTACAGCGTGATACGGTACGCCGCACATTGGAATGCGAAATTCGGAGTTAGAATTGCTTCTACTCGTAAGAGTGATTTGAAGATCGCGTGCGGCAATTTCTGCATCTTCGAAGAAAAGCTCGTAAAAATCTCCCATGCGGTAGAACAGGAGGCATTGTGGGTATTGATCTTTGATGTGGAGATACTGCTCCAGCATCGGGGTCAATTTTGGAGGACGATTTGCAGTCATATGTATTTAGGTGTCTGATTGTTAACGTGACAGGGCGGCATGGTACCGTTTTGTTATCTGCTTATATAAAGGTAAAAAATGGCGTTGCCCAGAGACAACGCCATTTTCTGAAACATGTATAATTATCCGCCGGATTAGTCCTGAAGATAAATTCTGAATGCCGCGGTGTGCCAATTTCGACACTTGGGGCAGCTGTAAAATGTTTCGAAGCGCCGTATGCCACAGTGGCTGCATACAAAACGCTTAACATTACCAATTTGATTTACAAAGAAGCCAAGCTGGTTTTTGAACACTGGCGATAGGGGCTGCTCGTTCATTGCAAAACTTAAAAGCTCCATGCGGGCTGCCCAAAAATTAGGATTCAGCACCATGGTTTTAGCAAGCCATGCATTTGCCTCTTCAATATTTCCATCATAGAGATAGAAACGTGCACAGTAGTACTGGAGGATAATATCCGGTTCTTGCGTATCGAGAGCTTCAACCACTATGTTGCATAGCTTAGTGGCAAAGTCATCGCCGCAAGAAGCTGCATATTCATCAAGAGACGTATAGATATGTTCGAGCAACAAGAAACGCATACTCGGAGTAATGCTGGCTAATCCATCCTTTAAAATAGAACTGCACTTGCGGTGTTCGCACTTTTGAGCAGCAAGTGTGAATCTGGCAATCCATGCTTCAACAGAGCCTTTATATATTCGAAGTGCTTTGTTGAAAGCTTTTTTTGCTTCATTTTCACGACCAAGTGCTAGTAACTCTTCTCCATGCATAACCATATAGTGGGATTGCCCAATCTTGTGACCGAGTTTTCCGTATAGTTTTGAAGCATCAATAAAGTTACCAACTTCTGCATACAAAACAGCGAGAGATTGAAGGATCTCTTCTGTGTCACCAGCAAGTTTTCTTGCACGTTCAAAGGATTGTAAGGCTCTGTCCATAAAGCCGCCACGACGGTAGTCATGACCGAGTTCAAGAAAAGCTCGAACTCTAAATTCCTCATTAAGTCCGGGACGCGCAATAAGATTGTTACGCAGTTGTACGGCTCGCTCAATATCACCCTGAGTGCGGTACAGGTTACCAAGTGCTATGTAAATCTCGACTGCGTCGGGGTCATTGCGGACTGCTCTTGACAGTTCCGCGATAGTTTCTTTGGTATCACGTTCACCGTGTGGTGTTTCGAGCGTAGCAAAAACAGGTTTCCGTTTAGTGGGAATCAATCGACTCAGCATGGACATCAGCTGTCCTCCGTAAGTTGCGCTTACGCCTCAGTGTCTTTTTCCGGGGTACCTTCAGATTCAGGCTCAATCTCAGGCAGATTTGCTTTTTCATCAAGAGGGTTTGTGCGAAGAGCATTTACTTCTTTTTCAAGTTTTTTAACTTGCTTGCGTGCTTTGCGAACGGCGGAACCGAGACGAACACGTTCGAGCATGAAGAAGAAAGTAACAGCAAAGGCACCAAAAACAAAAGCACCCAGAATGAGAAAGTAGATTGGAAGTGGAATGGTTTCCCAAGATTTGTACAGCAGATCAATCTTCAGAGTGATAACCTGAGACAGTTCTGCTGTATTCTGCTGGAAGAAAACCATACAGAGGAAGAATACAACAACAAGCAAAAGCACCTTAATAAAACGCATAGACTACTCCTTATTACACACCCTACGGCAGGGCATCAAAATGAGGTTTCAATTTAGCATAAGTTCCCTGAAGATGTTCAGAGATAAGCCGTACATCAGCAAACGTTGCCATAAATGACGAATCACCATCCCAACGTGGAACGATGTGATAATGAAGATGTTCACGAATGCCAGCACCTGCGGAAGTGCCAAGATTGAGACCGATGTTGATCCCAGTAGGGTTAAATGTTTTTTTGACAATAGTGGTGGACAGTTGCAGCAAGTCCATCAATTCGTGTGTCACATTTGCAGCAAGTTTGGTGATGCAATTCGTATGTTCATACGGCATTACCATAATGTGACCCACGTTATATGGATATTTATTCATGATGATGAAGTTCTTTTCGCCTCTGTAAAGGATGAGGCGTTCTTCATCTTCGTCTGTGTGTTCAGGAATGCAAAATACACATGTATCGGGTTTGGGACCCAAAATGTAGTCAATGCGCCAAGGCGCCCACATATGTTGCATGTTATGTCCTAATTGCTTTCAAAATGAGTCGGGAAAAGGCGTATAACTGTTGCAATGGCTTCTTTTGCAGAAGCAACAGGGATAACCCCGTCTAAATTGTTCCAGCGTCCTATAGAAATAATTGTTTTGCCGGTTTTCATAGCCAGCGCAATTTCGGATAGCGTTCCCCATTCTCCATCAACTGCTATAACAGCGGCTGCATTACCTACAACAAGCGCATTTCGCATATTGCCAAGCCCCGTTGCTATAGGAACAGTGACAAAGGGGTTTGCTGCTGTAAGTTCGGCTCCCGGCAATATCCCGATACTGACGCCATTTCCGTCATAAGAGCCTTTGCAGGCAGCTTCCATAGCACCGCCTAGTCCTCCACATACAATCTCATATCCGTGTTGTGCAAGCAACAAGCCTATGTCATACGCAGTTTTGCATATGGACTTTGAGCCAGTACCTGAACCAATAATTGCGATGCGTGGGCGGTATTGTTGCATGATTAATGGTTGCTTCCTATCATTATTACCCCTTGCCGATTTACACGGGAAGCGGCGGAAGAGCAAGATTAAGGTTGCAAAAAGAGTATGCAAATTGTTGTAGTTAGTAGATTAAATCACCGTTTTTATCGCTAACTGTCTATTATTGCCTATTTTTTAACGCGCGATATGCAAAATCAAGTTGTTCTTGTCGTGTTGATATTTTTTCATCCAGTTTAGCAAAAAGAGTCTCTCTAAGCACCTCTCCATATGCTGGTCCTGGTGTAAATCCTAGCAAGTGTAAATCTTTGCCAGATATTTCCAATGTCGTACTTCGTAAGTACGCTAAAAAATATGAAATGTCTTTTTTAACTGTTTCAAACTTTGTGCGTGCCATCATATAGAGCACACCTTCAAGTGGAATAGGTGTGAGCGTTTTATACAGCTGGCTGTTTTTTTTCGGATGCGCTCTGTTAAGAATATTAATTGTTGATTTAACCGTAGCGCGTAATTCCATGAATTCAGAGTGCTGGCTAGAGGTAAGGTGAAGCCGTTCTATGACTTCTTCTACAGACTCAGCGTCAGATGCTGAAGTAAGCCCGAGCAAATAAATTATCCATGTTTCCGGATACGGTTTTGTGTACAGCATCCGATACCACTCTAAAACTTTTTCAATCTCTCTTAGCAGCGCATTTTTAGTTGGGGTCAGTTTCAATGTCGGGTGAATTGCTTCAAGAACTCCGAATTCGTGCATTCGTACTAATGATTGATGTGGGCTGATTTCGTCAAAAATCAATTGCAGTTCATGAAAAATACGTGAGCCGCTTAATTTCGTAACCAGTTTGAGCTGAAGAGCGTTTTTGATGAGCTTTGTCGTCTGTGGACCGATAGTAAATTCAAATCGAGTTTCAAACCGGATAGCGCGCAAAATGCGCGTAGGGTCTTCCACAAAACTCAACGAGTGGAGTACGCGAATAACTTTATCGCGAATATCTTTTTGCGCTCCGAAGAAATCTATGAGTTTCCCGAATTTATTATGGCTGAGCTGAATAGCGAGTGCATTGATCGTAAAATCTCTGCGGTATAAGTCCATCTTAATAGATGAAAGTTCCACCGTCGGCAGTGAAGCAGGCTGTTCATAATACTCCAGCCGTGCTGTGGCGACATCAAGCCGTTCTTCTTCTCCTGCTGCGTTATTGTAAATGATGATGGCGGTTTTAAACTTGGTATGCTGACGTACACGTCCGCCAAGCTTTTTTGCAAGCTTTTGGGCGAAGGCAATGCCATCGCCTTCAACAACTAAATCAAGATCAAGATTCTTACGTCCCAGCAACAAGTCGCGGACAAATCCACCGACAACATAGACCGCAACGTTTAATCGGTTGCCCATTTCTCCGGCCATAGATAGCAGCTCAAAATGATGTTCTGGGAGACGTTCTCTCAGGAGTGAGCGTACATTGCGTTCTTTCGTTTTGTCCGTAAAAAGCTTGTCGGGTACGCGGGAAGGCTCTTCAACTAACGTGTTTATAAGGTCTGTGCGGGTGATGACACCCATAAGCCGTGTGTCGATGACAACCGGAACCAACCGTTGCCGTTTGCCGACAATAATTTCCATCACTGGGTATAAATCGTCATCAGGTGTTACTGTTTGAAACTTTTTGTGCATGTAGGTACTTGCAGGTGCTGAACCTAACCCGTGTGAACAGGCGCGAACCGCTGTCTGGTATTCGAGATAACCGCTGACAACCGGATTTTGTTTACTTTCAAGCAGCGGAATTGCCTTCAGACCGAAGCGGTTCATGATTGCTTCTGCACTGCACATAGAAACAGTCTCGTATTCAAATATAGCAGGCGCGGTCATATGATCGCGCACAGTTTTTTCATGGTGAATCGAAGAGTAGAGCAGACCGAAAAGCTCGTCTTTGACTTCTGACAGTGGCTTATTTTTTATAGAAGCCGATGCCGCAAAATTATGTCCACCGCCACCTAAAGACTGGCAAATTTGTCCAACATTTACGGAGTGTATTTTGCTTCGTGCAACAACTTGTACCCGATCATTCATGCGGCATAGTGCAAATAGAACTTTGACTTGCTGCATGTCGATCATTTTATGTGCAAGTAACGCAAAATCTCGTACATAGTGAGGCACTGAGGTTTCAGCTATGACAACAGGAATACCGTTAATGTCGTGTGTTGTGGCAGATTCCAGCAGGCTGTTGAGAATAGATATTTGTTCAACAGTAAGCTCACGGGTTGTAAGCTCGGATATTGTGTTTAAATCCATGCCTTTTGATCGCAACCAGCCGCCCGCCTCAAAATCTTCTTCCGTCGTTGAATTGAAGGTAAAAGCGCCGGTATCTTCGTAAATGCCCAGCCCTAGCATTGTTGCTTCTTCCGGTGATAGTGAAATATTTTTTTCTTTTATCAGCAGGGTGATGATGGTCGTAGCAGAACCCCATGCCTTAACCGCAGAGAACGTGGCTGTAAGGTCATCATCCGAGTCTGGATGGTGGTCGTAAAGGTGAATTTCTAGATCAGGATTTTCTAATGCCGGAGCAACGTGATCTATTCGGCTGCGCTGCCTTGTATCCACAATGACAAGTGTTCTAACCGTAGAAAAATCAATGTCTTTCGCATTTTTGAAATTAAAAAGGTATGTTGCGCTTTCGATAAAGAAATTACGAAGGTTTGATTCTTGCGAACCCGGAAAAACGAGTACGGCATCGTCATAAAGTTTGCTTGCGGCGACGATTGCAGCAAGGCAGTCAAAGTCTGCATTAGCGTGACCGGTAATGAGGACAGGAGCCGGAATAAGTGGTTTAGGAATAGCGTTCACACTTACATCCTTGAACGGGGGTGGAATTGCTTGTGGATTTTACGGAGTCTGTCAGCTTGAACATGGGTGTATATTTCGGTGGCAGAAATGTCCGTATGTCCGAGCAGCAATTGTACTGTACGCAAGTCTGCACCGCCATCAAGAAGATGCGTTGCAAATGAGTGCCTGAATGTATGCGGGGAGACACTTTTATGCACTTCTGCCTTGAGCACATAGCGTTGAACTAATTTCCATATTGCTTGCCGTGTCAAACCTTTACCGGAGCGGTTGAGAAAAACAAAATTTTCAATTGGCGCAAAGTGTGGTCGCCAGTCACGCATATAAAGTTGTAAAACCTGCATAGCGGCATTGTGCATTGGTACAATGCGATCTTTTGAACCCTTACCGTGTACGCGTAGCAAGCCACTTTGTAAGTCAAGGTCAATCGGTTTTAATGTGACGCATTCAGTCACACGGAGACCGGAAGCATAGAGCAGTTCGAGTATTGCACGGTCACGGAACCCGAGCTTTTTTGTCGTATCCGGTTGTTCAAGTATCACTTTAACTTCTTCAACAGAAAGGACATCTGGCAGCGTTTTAGGAAGCTTAGGATTTTCCAGATATTGCACTGGGTTGGCATTAAGGTAGCTCTCATCAAAACAGTACCGGAAAAAGCCGCGTAGCGCGGATAAGTGTCGGGCAAGGCTACGGCTATTCAACCCGCCTCTACGAAGATGCATTATATAGAGGAAAATAGACTGATCTGTAACATCTTCAATTCGATATTCTTTTTCTTCCAAAAAGAGTAGAAAGCTACGTAGATCAGTTTCGTATGATGTAAGAGTATTTTCAGATAACCCACGGGTAACAAGAAGGAACTGCAAGTAACTGTCAATATAAGGATGACTGACAGGAAGAGCTTCATGAGGTTGCGTATTCATTATGGGTACTCGTAATTAAAAAAAATATTCAAAAATATATTTACCAGATGTTATTAGAATAAAAAGCATAAGGATTATTTTCAACGTATTAGCAGGCACGTACTTTTGACACATTGCACCAAAGTACATTCCGCCTACTCCTCCAATCCCAAACAAAATGCCTAAAAAATAGTCAGGCGCAATAGTTTGTGATGGGTATAGGAAAGCAAGCACCTGATAGATTCCGACTCCTGCAATGGATGTTACAAAAGTGCCCATGAGGCATGCACCGGCAATTGTGTAAACAGGAAGCCCAAAAAACGTTATAAAAAACGGTGCAATAATAGCGCCGCCGCCTATACCATAAATTCCTCCTACAATACCTACCATAAAGGTAAGTAAAAAAATACCGATAGTAGAGGCAGAGAACGTTTTCGTACCAAAAGTATATGAGATTCGTTTTATGGAAAATTCTACTATTTTTGTTTCGCCGACAATTTGTTGCGGCTGAACCTGTGTTTTCTTGAATTTCACTGAACTGAAAAGCCTGTATCCTATGTAAAGCAATACGCACCCGACAAACAGCTTAAAGTCTTTAGTGTCTGGCAAGTAGGCAACGCGAATAATGGCTCCAATAGCAACTCCAGGAAGAGTTCCCGCAATAACAGCCCATGTGAGCGGCCACACCATTCTACCTTCGCGCATGTAACGCAAGACACCACTCGGGATAGCAATAATATTAAATAATTGATTTGTCGCGCTTACTGATGGACTTGTGTATCCGAGCACAGACATTTGAAAAGGAAGAAGTAAGAATGCGCCAGAGAGCCCGCTCATCGAAGTAAAGAAGGATATAACAAAAGCTACTGCTGGTGGAATCAACGGATGTACTTCAATTCCGGCAATTGGAAACAACATATCTACTCCGTCGCGTGTCTAAAGGGTAATACGATACTAGCTTTGCTATAGACATGCTACACTACAGACTAACATGCCCGCAACACATAGAATGTGTGTTTATGCTATATCTTCATGCAGTGCTTTATTATGTCGATAAAGGCAGGAATACATTTCTTTTGTATAAATTTAAAAATTACTATAACGTTTTCTACTAGAGCGGTATAGTTTCGGGATTCAGAGTCTTAATTTTGACGTAAGTAAATTCAGTAAGGAATAATTCGCATGTGGAATTCAAAAAAGATTCAATATCTCGCAATTGGCGGAATATTTTTCGAACTCGTGTTTAGCATTTTTTTGTATTTTGAAAGCGGTTCCACCTCGCTCGCGTTTGTTGCATCGACACTCGTTATTATCAGTGTGTTGGCTTCAGTGTTCTTTGGGGTAGCAGGAACGGAACAGAATGATAAAAATGTGCAAAAATATATTACTGCCATTTTAAATGAACAATTCGACGCCGTTCCGCCAGACTGTTTGGCGCATAATACTACTTTTTTACTCGTCGATAAACTTATTCAAGAGCTCAAACGAAAAAAAGGAGTTCTGTTAGGCGTTATTAATGGGTTACCTGTACCATATCTTCTGGTTGATACAGAAGAAAGAGCGCTTTTTACTAACCAAGAATGTATGGATATGCTGGAGATTGATGAATCTCCAGAATCACAGTTAGGCAATACCCTTGGTGAAATTTTTTATAATGACAGAACGCGTGAAACCGCGGTTGGGCAATCAATAGCAACTGGAAAAATATTCAAAAATTTAGAAGTTACTATTAAGGGTCACAAAGGCGGAGAATGTCACGTTCTTGCGAATGTTTTTCCGTTGTATGATCTTGACGGAGTTTGTGTTGGCGGGCTTTGCCTGTATCTGAACATGACAAAATTAAAACAGCAGGAAGAAAATCTGCTTAGGCAGCATGAGCTTATTGCCGCAGCCGCTGAAAAAGTGTCTGTTATCACAGAACGGTTGACCACATCATGCGCAGAAATTTCTACACAGGTTGAAGAATCTCATCAGTTGTCCATTACACAGCAAAATGGAACAACAGATGTTGCAACAGCAATGGAACAAATGAATGCTTCAGTAATAGATGTTGCTCATAGTGCTACTGAAGCTTCTGAATTAGCTGAATCAACACGCGGAAGCGCGGTTCAAGGCGTAGAGGTTGTGCAGCAAGCTCAGGATGTTATCGCAAAAGTGCATGAGCACTCTACAGAGTTGCAGAGCGACATGCACGAGCTTGGCAAGCACGCTGAATCAATCGGTGAGATCATTGACGTAATTAATGATATCGCCGATCAGACAAACCTGCTGGCTCTGAATGCTGCTATTGAAGCAGCCCGTGCCGGAGATGCTGGTAGAGGGTTTGCGGTTGTTGCTGATGAAGTACGAAAGCTTGCGGAAAAAACAATGCAGGCGACCACAGAAGTTGGCAGAACTATTGATGCTATTCAAATGAGCGCTGAAAAGTCTATTACCTCTACAGTTTCTGTTTCTGATGCAATTGATGAAAATACTCGTCTTTCAGCAGATTCTGCGAAGGTGCTCGACACTATTGTGTCTATGGCAAATACCACCGCAGATAGAGTGCGCGAAATTGCTTCTGCTACAGTAGAGCAATCTTCAGCCAGTGATCAAATTTCATCGGCTGCAATGCAGATCAACGGTCTAGCAAACAAGAACACGGCAGCTATGCATGAATCTGCAAACGCTGTGAATGAAGTTTCGCTGCTTGCAGCAGAGCTGATGACTCTTGTGAACGAATTGCGCAATATCAAGTAATATTGTGATAATTTTTATGAGATCTGGAAGGAGTTCAGGCTAAATTGCCCCGTGTAACGGGTTTGTTGACCGAGAATTTATCTCAATGTATATAGTTATGAACGCAACAGCGTTTTTTCTATGATTAAGTAAGGAACAGGGCTTATGGCAGAGCCCTTTTTTCCCGACCGGTAACGGGATATATACCCTAAGGAGAATGCAAAGCTATGGCAGAGTTCAAGCTTGCTGACCGTTTGGCCGCAGTGCCACCATATCTGTTTGCACAGATAGACAAAGTTAAGGCTGAAGTAGCCGCTCGTGGTGTTGATATTATTAGTCTTGGAATTGGCGATCCAGACACTCCGACACCTCAATTTGTTCTTGATGCCATGCGCACAGCGCTGGATGACGCGGCAAACCATCAATACCCTTCATATGTTGGCATGAAAGAGTACCGTACCGCGGTTTCTGATTGGTACAAAACTCGTTTTGATGTTGACCTTGATCCAGATAATGAAGTGGTAAGCCTTATTGGCTCTAAAGAGGGTATTGCGCACTTCCCGCTGGCGTTTGTGAACCCAGGAGATCTTGTTCTTGTTTGTACCCCGAACTATCCGGTGTACGGCATTGCAACAGAATTTGCC
This sequence comes from Halodesulfovibrio sp., assembly GCF_025210605.1. NCBI lineage: Bacteria > Pseudomonadati > Thermodesulfobacteriota > Desulfovibrionia > Desulfovibrionales > Desulfovibrionaceae > Halodesulfovibrio > Halodesulfovibrio sp. Next base: position 90,177 of record NZ_JAOARI010000032.1, read on the forward strand.
GGTGGTACAGTGCAATACGTACCGCTGTTAGAAGATAATTCTTTCCTTCCTGATCTTGATGCTATTGATGAAGCTACTTGGGAAAAAGCTAAAGCTATCTTTATCAACTACCCGAACAACCCGACTGCTGCCACAGCAGACGAAGCTTTCTACAAGAAGCTTATCGGGTTAGCTAAAGCATACAATGTTATTATTGTTGCGGATGCAGCTTACACAGAAATTTACTATGACGATAACAACAAACCTCTTTCTATTCTTGAAGTAGAAGGGGGTAAAGATGTTGCTATTGAGTTCAACTCACTCTCAAAGCCTTATAACATGACTGGCTGGCGTGTGGGTATGGCTTGTGGTAACGAGCAGCTCATTCATGGGCTTGGTAAAATTAAAGAAAACGTAGACTCTGGTATTTTCCAAGCTGTACAGCTTGCAGGTATTGCGGCGCTTCGAGATGGCGAGCCTTTTGTAGCTGGTCTGCGTGATATGTACAGAGAGCGTCGTGACCTTGTTGTGAACGCGCTGCACAAAGCTGGCATTAAATGCAATGTGCCAGATGCAACTTTTTATGTTTGGTCACATGTTCCAGACGGATTCACTTCTTCTGAATTTGTTACCAAAGTTCTGGAAGAGACTGGTGTAGTACTTACCCCTGGTAACGGTTTCGGTGCTCCGGGCGAAGGGTACTTCCGTATATCTCTTACAGTAAATAATGAGCGTCTCGAGGAGGCGGTATCTCGTATTCAGAAACTGTAGTTGCATTTATCTGCCTTGGCTCAAATATGGGCGATACAGATTTGCATCTCGCAAACGCCATAGCTGAAATTGATTCTTTAGATGGGGTACGTGTAACGAAAAGTTCTTCAATTTTTCGAACGGAGCCTCAGTTAAAAAAAGATCAGGCATGGTTTGCAAATCAGGTTGTATCCGTCGAGTGTTCAGAGTATGTAACTGCTCATGACCTTTTGAACAGCTTGCTGGAGATTGAAAACACACTTGGCAGAGTTCGCGAAGAACGTTTTGGTCCTCGTGTGATTGATTTAGATGTATTGCTGTTCGGCAATGAAGTAATTGAATCGGAAGACCTTATTGTACCGCATCCGCGAATGACGGAAAGGGCATTTGTGCTTGTTCCGTTACAAGAGATTGCGCCGCAGTTACATTTTCCAGACGGTAGAGGGCTTGAAGAGGTTCTCGGCATGCTGGAATACAAGGTAGATGCTAATCAGATCTGGCAATAATTTATCGCAAGGGAGATCTCGCGTGATTAAATGGGTAGTTCTTTTAGTTTGTGGCTGGCTGCTTTTTAAGCTGGTTACAAATGACAATAAGAAAAAAGCAGATAAAAAACAGAAAGACATGGAAAAAAAAGTTGCAACTGGTGACATGGTAAAAGATCCAGTCTGTGGCGCATTTGTTTCTTTGGATCAGGATATTCGTATCCGTGATGGAGAAACAATCCATCGTTTTTGTAGCTACGAATGTAGAGACAAGTTTTTAGCCCGTCTTGAAGAATCAGGTCGAGCGATCTCCAAAGAAAGTAAAGAAGAGCCAGCTGATTAGTTGAATAGCTATAGAAGCAATGAGCCGGAAACTGTAATGGTTTCCGGCTTTTTTTGTGTCATATGACTGGCTATGGAAATTTATGAATTGTGTTCCTTTTTGACCATTGAAGTGCGTTTACGCTGAAGGGACATTTTCGGAAGTGGCTTGCAGTAGAAAATATGTATTGCAGAGAAAGTTTGAACCGTGATGAGCTTAGCTGAGTTAACCTAAGGATTGCGTTTTGATCGTAGTAGAAATGAATTGTGGCATGTCTTTTTAATATCTCTGAAAGCTGGGCGAACAGTATAATGAAAATTAAAGCGTTGATGGTTAGATCTCCAAAGCAGGAGAGACGGTAATTTTTCAGCATAATTTCATGTCTCATAATGTATATTATGTTAACTTTAATATAAAAATACGCTAAATATTCAATATGTTAACGATTTGTGGATTTCTGTGAAACATACGTTATGAAGCTCTTTTTTGTGTATCGCTCAAATTTGCGTTTTAAGGCTTGTTTTCGAAAAATAAGGGATATGGCTACGATTTTAAAAAAAAGATGTGTCTACGGGCGGCTCTATGCTGCTTATTTGCCAGAATAAAAGACTGTATTTCCTGTTATTTCAAGGTGTTCTGGCTTTTATAGCTCATTTAAAACTGATTGGATGGGATCTTTAGGGCTAAACAACGCTAGAAAAGCACTTTTTTACTGTTTGTAATGAGAACATAAAAAAAAATTTCGACAGCCTTCGGCTGAAATGAAGAGACAATTCCCTTCTATCTTCTTGATAAGATAAAAAAGAAGAGCTTCTGAGTATTCAAAAGCTCTTCTTTTTGGTTTTGTAACGTTATGGTAAGAGATTAGCTCATTGTACGTGGTAAAATAAAATCGCCAGCCTTCGGCTGGGTCTTCCAGCGTTTGTGCATCCAAAACCATTGTTCCGGATATTTACGGACAATTCGTTCTACAGCATCTGTATAAAATCTCGTAATTTGCTGAAGCTTTTCTTCACGAGTACCTTCAAGGGTTTCAGTATCAAGCGCTGGTTCTATAATAAATGTATATCCGCCCTGCTCATTTCGAACAAGAAATGCAGGAAGCACAACTGCTTTTCCTCGTAAAGCCAAAAAAGCCGGTCCAGAATTTACGGCGGCAGTTTCACCTAAAAAGTCAGTAAAAATAGCCTCTTTGCGTTTAGTGTTATGGTCAACCAAAAAAGCCGCTATTCCTTTCTTTTTAAGTGATCGCAGCACACCGAATACAGCGTTGCGGTGCGAAAGAACTGCTGCACCGCGCCCACCTCGTAACTTGAAAATCAGTTCGTTGAGGTCTTTATTTTTATTGGTTCGAACTACTACAAGAGGTTGTGCTCTGTGTTCGATTGTCCCTATTTCACCCAAAAGCCCTGCCAAAACCTCCCATGCACCCATGTGGGCAGTGGTTGCAATGATCGGTGAGTTTGTTTCAACAAACGTTCTAAAGGCATTTTCAGGATCTTGAATTACGAGATCGTCGATGAATTGCTTATTAACTTTGGGGACAAGAAAAATTTCTAAAAAAGATCGACAGTTATGGATAAAACTTTTTTTGCCGATTTCAGTTGCTTTTTCCGAACTGACATTGAGGTGACGCTGAATAGCCTCGATGGCAAGTTTTCTTCGTTTAGGCAGGCAGGTCCACATGACTGTCCCTAATGCACTGCCCAATACTTTTGAACTGTGGACAGTCATTTTTGTGCCCACTGTGTAAATTGCTGAATATATTGGCTTCACAACACACCCTTAAAGTAATGCTTTAAGTTTATCTTCTAATCGCTGCCGTTCTTTTTCAAGATACTCATCGCTTAATTTCCCTTCTTCAAGGTCATATGGCTCACCAAAGATGATTTTGACCTTTGAAAATGGCAACGGTATCTGGAACTTGTCCCAAGCTTTTTGGAAAATATAGGAATTTTCCATTGCTATCCGAATTGGAACAATTTTAGCGTTACTTCTGTGGGCAATAAAAATTGCACCTTCTTTAGCCTCGTGCCGCGGACCTCTTGGTCCGTCTACCGTAATGCAGCCTAGGTGCTTTGAGGTTCTCATAGTTTTAGCAACTCGCAGCAATGCCTTGACTCCACCGCGGGAACTGGAACCTCTGCTTGTAAGAAGTCCTAGTTTTTCAAGAACCTGTGCAAGGATTTCACCATCGGAACTTTGACTGACGACTGCAATAATTTCTAGTTGGCGGCGTGCATGCATCAGTGGAAAAAGTTCATCATGCCAAAGGCAAGTGACCATAGGAGTTCCAGCATCCCATAATTCATCAAGCCGTTCTCGCCCTACTTCTTCATACTTAAGCGTTTTGCACCATATTTTATAAAGGTGATAAATTGCAGTAGAAATAAGCGGGATAGGTACAGGGATTTTCACTAAGCAAGCTCCTCATGGCTTTCAAACTGCAATGTATACAGTCGTTGGTACAGCATGCTGTTTGCAAGCAAAGATTCGTGAGTGCCCTCGTCTACTACTTCTCCATTTTTCATTACTAAAATTCTATCAGCAGAAATAATTGTAGAAAGGCGGTGCGCAATAACAAGGCTGGTGCGGTCTTTCATCAAGTTTTCCAGTGCCTTCTGAACAACTTTTTCTGATTCTGAATCCAGCGCACTTGTAGCTTCATCAAGAATGAGTAAAGGAGCATTTTTTAATAAAGCTCGTGCAATGGTAAGACGCTGTTTCTGCCCACCAGAAAGACGAACGCCGCGTTCACCTACGACTGTGTCGTAGCCATCAGGGAATTCGGTAATAAAGTCATGCGCAAAAGCAGCCTTTGCTGCTTCTTCAATAGCTTCTCTACTACTGTTTTCAGATGAATAAGCAATGTTGTCAGCAATTGACGTATCGAACAAAAATGCATCTTGTGAAACTATTGCAACATTTTTTCGTAATGATTTAAGAGTGAGGCTGCGTGAATCTACACCATTAATTAAAATACGTCCTTGCTGCTGTTCGTAGAATCGTGGCACAAGATTGACAAATGTTGTTTTGCCAGCACCACTTGGTCCTACAATTGCAACTTTTTCGCCTTCTTTAATGGTGATATTAATATCCTTAAGAGCGGGCTGTCCGGTTTCATCGTAGCTGAACGTAACATCTTCAAAAGCTACTTCGTGGACACCATCGATTTGTTGTGTGCCGTCTTGCTCTACAACAATATCTGGCGAATCGAGAATTTCGAAAACACGCTCCGCGCCTGCAAGGGCTTTTTGAAGTGAGTTGTTTGCAGAAGTTAATTCTTTTACCGGGTCGTACAACATTATAAGTGCAGCAACGAAGGAAAAGAATGTGCCAGCAGTTTGCTCACCGGCAATAACCTGAGAGCCGCCGTACCAAATAACAAGCCCGATGCCGAGTGCACCAATCAGCTCCATAATTGGAGAAGACATTTGCCCGACAATGGTTTGCTTAAGGGCTAAACGAGCAATTCGGCTATTTTCAACGCGAAAACCGGCTTTCTCCCCTTCTTCGTTTGCAAATGCTTTAACAACACGAATGCCGCTGAATTTTTCCTGAAGAAAAATAGTCATTGCAGAAATAAGTACCTGATTTTTTTTACCAAGTTTTCTAAGCTTTCTGCCAAAGTGAATAAATGGGAATAAAGCCAGCGGTAAAACTAGCACAGCCCACGTTGCAAGGTAGGAATCTTGATAGAAAACAACAAAAAGTAATCCTATCATAGTCAAAAATTGACGTATCCCTTTGATAACGGCAGGAAGGCTACCGCGAATTTCTGCCACGTCGTTAACAACGCGGGACATAAGCATGCCGACCTGTTGTTCTTCGTAAAATTTGAGTGGTAGACAAATTATTTTATCGAATAATTCGTTACGCAGCTTTTCAAGAACTTTCAAACCACAATATGTCATAAAGTAGTTCTGCGAGTAACGCCCTGCGCCTTTTGCCAGAACCAAGATGAAATATGCAAATGGAATCAGCAACAAGTAGTCGCTGTTTTTATTGATAAAAATATCATCAAGGGCGGGCTTGATAAGATATGCTGATGCGCCAGTAGTCGCCGCGACTACTGCCATTGCGATAAGCGAAATGAGGATAGATAACTTGTATGGTACAAAATATCTAAGAGTACGTTTTAGAAGTTTTGCGCTGTTTTTCGGCAGTTTTTTGAATTTTGCCATGAGTTGGGTTTCTCCCCGCTGAACTTGTATTTGGATTTTCAATAGTTTTTTGCAAACTATATTGTTTTTTTCGATTTGACGACTTGCGAGTCTGCGTATCTATTAGTATGAGGAGGCTCGCAATGAGTAATACTGAATTAAATTGTCTTTCCCTGTCCTGCCCTCAGCCTGTTATCCAGTGCAAAAATTTGATCGAACAAGAAGCGCCATCAGTTTTCACTATATTAGTTGATAATGATGCTGCAAAAGATAACGTAGTACGGTTCCTTTCTTCGAAGGGATATTCTGCAAAGTCAGACCAAATTGACGGTGGTTGGCGAATTCTTGCAACCGCATCGGATGCTCAGCCATGTGAAATTCTCACAGATGAAGAGCTAAGTTCAGTAGACAGCAGTATATGCGTTTTTATCACTTCTGCCACTGTCGGCACAGGTGATGATGTGCTTGGTGCTAAGTTAATGAAGAACTTCTTAGCTACGTTGCCAGAACTTGGCAAGTCTTTGTGGCGGATTGTAATGGTCAATGGTGCTGTTACCCTCGCCGTAGAGGATAGTCATGTTTTGGAAGAATTAAAAGCCCTCGAAGCAGCTGGTGTAGATATTTTAGTTTGCGGAACTTGCCTTGAGCATTTTGGCATTCTGGATAAAAAGGCTGTGGGTGAAACTACAAATATGCTGGACATCGTAACCAGCATGCAGGTAGCTGCAAAAGTTATACGACCATAATATATGTCAGAAAAGAATAATAAATTTTCGTCTCATAAGACTGAAGACCGACGTAGAAGTCGGACTGGCTTTGGTGATCGTTCCGAGCGAACCCCATCAGGAAGCAATGAAGAACGCCAGCATGATGCTGATACCACAAAAAAGCGTAGTTCACGTTCCTATTTTGATAGCAACGGAAACTACAAAGGTCGCCCTATCGATGATGGGGATGGCAATGGTAGACGCAATACATATAACGATTTGCCGTCTCGTTCTCGATCTGGACGCGGTGGTTACCGTCGCGATGACAGACGTGATCGCAATGAATCTCCTCGCAATCGTCATGATCGTTCAGGTTCTGAAGGTCGCCCACAGCGTAGTGGTTACCAAGGAAGACCTGTAGAACGTACTGAAAATAAACGAAACCGTTTTGAAGAAAAGTCAGACCGTTCTGATTTTCGTCGAAGTGATCGCAGCTCTCGTGGCGGTGATCGTCACCGAGATTCTCGCTGTGATGGTTCACCGGATTCCCGAGGACGTTTTGAGTCTCGTGAACGTGGAGAACGTCGTGATCGCAGTGATTCATGGGGGCGCTCTGATCGTGCTGGTTCATCAGATTTTGAGCGTCGTCCAAAACGTAGCGGTTATCAAGGGCGCCCTGTAGAGCGCGATGAGAATAAGCAAAAACATTTTGGTGAAAAGTCTGATCGTTCTAGTTTCCGCCGAAATGACCGTAATTCTCGTGGTGGTGATCGACATAGAGACAGCCGCCGTGATGACTCACGTAATTCGAACGGACGTTTTGAATCTCGTGACCAGAATCAAAATCGTAGAAATAATGTGCGGTCTACTCGTTCGCAGCAAGGTAAACGCGATGGAACTGAAGCATTCAGCAAACGTCCAATGCGTTATAACCCGAGCGAAAAGGGTGAATCGCAAAACAGCCGTTCTGAATCACGCGGCAAGGTGACTAACAACCGCCCTTCCCGTCCAGAAAAAAAGCCGTTTGTTCCAGCTAAACCTAGCGTACCAAACCTTAATGAGCCATTGCGTATTAATAAGGCGTTGGCTTTTGCAGGGATTTGCTCACGCCGTGCTGCTGATGATCTTATTGCTCAGGGCGTGGTTTTTGTTAATGGTAAGAAAGTTGAAGAGCCTGGTGTAAAAATTATACCAGCATCTGATGTGTTAGAAGTCAATGCAGAACGGGTTATGTTTAACACAGAAAAAGCAGAGCCGTTATATGTACTGCTTCATAAGCCTGTGCAAACTGTATGTACTGCAAATGACCCAGAAGGACGCCCTACTGTTCTTGATATTCTTCCCCAAGAATTTAAGGAAAAGCGTATCTTCCCAGTAGGTCGGCTAGACTTCTTTTCGACTGGTCTTTTGTTGCTTACTAACGATGGCGAATTAACTCACAGACTTACCCACCCCAAATGGCACCAGAACAAGGTCTACCGTGTCCGTGTTCGAGGTGATGTCTCTGAGCAAGTTTTAGATACATTCCGCAAAGGAATGACACTGGAAGAAGGTGAAAAGCTTGCACCAGTTGAGTGTAAAATACTCGCTCATGATGAAGGTAACACTCGTGTTGAGATGGTGCTCACTCAGGGGATTAATCGACAGATTCGTCGAATGTTCCGTGATGTTGGGATGACTATTTTAAATCTTCATCGTGTTAAGCTTGGACCAATTGAACTCGGCGAACTTGCTAAAGGCGAAAGTCGTGAGTTAACGCAGGAAGAACTAGCAATGCTTTATAAAGCAACTGGCTTGAATAAATAAGTAAATAAAAAAAACGAGTGGTTTCCCACTCGTTTTTTTATTTTTTTGTATTGTCTTCCACATCTACTCCTTTAGGCGGAGTAAAGTCAAAGACGGAATCATTTACTGCTTTATCAAACTGAACATTTTTAAACGTGATGTCGTTTATGTTTCCGTAAAAATCAATAATGCGCAGTCTTGTGATAACGCCGGTCGATTCATCTAACCAGAGTTCGGCCTCTGTCAGATTGGCTGTTGGCTCTTTAGGAAGAAGTATGTAACTTCCATTCTCTTCTTCGACGTAAAAATCGTTATCAACTTTTGAATCACCGAGCAGAAAACGTAAGGCATTTTGACTTTCGTCTGCGAGATCTCGCGGATATTTGTAGACAACTTCTTCGTCTTCAAGATAATTCCAAACTGCATTTTTATTAACAATAAGCAATTCTTTTGATGGCTTACTTGTTACCCAGCGAACTAACTGCGGACGTTTAATAGTAAAATGTCCTGTTCGAACATTTTTGCTGCCGCTGTCTTTATGAATAAGGGTTTGGACGAAATCAGCAGTAATAGTCTGCGCTTTACCATATGTTTTAGTGAGAGACTCAAGCCCTGCATGTGCACTGCTTGAAAATATGAATAAAAAACAGATAGCTACTATGTACGTGGTGATGTTTCGATTCATATATTTTTCCTATAATTAGCCGGTTGGTTGTTCTTTTTTTGCTAGAACTGTGCGTGGTTTACTGCCATCTGCGGGACCAACAATTCCATCTTGCTCCATTTGTTCAACAAAACGAGCGGCTTTGTTAAATCCAATTCGGAACCGACGCTGAATAAGAGAGATAGATGCCTTGCCGTTTTCTATAACAAAGGCAACACATTCTCCATATAAAGGATCATCAGCTGCGCCGTTTCCACCATTTGCCCCGCCATTCATTGAGCCGGAAACATTTCCGGTTCCTTCAGATGCCCATTCAACAAAGTCAACTTTGTATGCTGGCGGCATTTGTTTTTTCCAGTGAGAAACAACAGAAGTTACATCATCGTCACTTACAAATGCACCATGCATTCGGGTAAGCCGTCCGCCTCCCGGTTTGAACAGCATATCACCTTTTCCTAATAAATGCTCTGCGCCGACAGTATCAAGAATTGTTCGGGAATCGTGTTTGCCAGTAACCTGAAATGATATTCGACAAGGGAAGTTTGCCTTGATTAATCCGGTAACTACATCAACGCTTGGTCGCTGTGTTGCCAGAATGAGGTGGATACCTGCGGCACGGGCAAGTTGAGCTAGACGAACAATACTTGTTTCAACTTCTTTTGCAGCTGTGAGCATAAGGTCTGCAAGTTCATCAATTATGATGACCATGTATGGGATAGCTTGCAGGTCAGCGAGATTTTCTGGTTTATCATCACCCATTTGCTTTAGCTTTGTATTATAACTTACAATGTTTCGCACTCCCATGCGCGACATCGCTTCGTAGCGCTTATCCATTTCATGCACTGCCCAGTCAAGTGCATTTTTAGCTTGGGACATATCCGTAACAACTGGGTGAACCAAGTGTGGTAAATCTGCATATACTGCAAGCTCGATTCGCTTTGGATCGATAAGCAAAAGTTGTAATGATTCAGGGGTTGTCTTGAATAAAAGACTCATGAGCACAGAGTTGATGAACACACTTTTACCTTGACCGGTAGCACCTGCTACAAGCAGGTGAGGCATTTTTGCAAGGTCAGAAGTGAATGGAATTCCTGAAATGTCTTTACCAATAGCGAGAGTCAGTGGGTCCTTTGAGCTGACGAATGCATCTGAAGCAAACAGTTCTTTTAAAGAAACAAGCTCTCGAATTTCATTTGGGATTTCAATGCCGACAGTATCTTTGCCCGGAATTGGAGCCTGAATGCGAACAGATACAGCACTCAAAGCCATTGCAATGTCGTTTGACAGGTTAGCAATTTTGCTTACTTTTACCCCTGGTGCTGGTTTAACTTCAAACATGGTAACAACGGGACCAGGGGTGATGCGCTGTAATTCACCATGAACATTGAAGTCCTCCAGACATTCCATGACAAGGCGCCCTTTGGTTTCCAGTACTTCACGTGGGGTTGTTTCAATTTCATCATCGTTATTGGTGAATAGATCAAGTACCGGCAATGAAACTTTTTTATTTTTCTTGCTGTTAGTGCGCTTCACTTCTGGGAAATCCAGTTCTCCCTCGAAAGGATTTCCATCACCAATAAGCGAAGCCTCTTCGTCTGTTGCTTTGATTGGTTCGTCAATAATAACAGAACTGAACTCTCCTGAAGATGAGTCATCCATTGATGCAATCTCGTCCCAAATTTCTGGAGAAGTGTTTTCTTCGGGAATATCAAGTGCGGGCAATGCCTTCTTTGCCTTATCTGTTTTTTTGCTAAACAGTGCACGGCGTGGCTTCTTTTGAGAAGTAATTTCGACGAGTTTTTTTGATTTTGCTTTTTTAACAGGCTTAGGTGCTTTAGGCAGTTGTGGTAGCTCAAAATTATTACAATTTTTTTTGAGCCAAGCGAACATTCCTGCCCACGTACCACCCATGACAAGTTGAACTGCACACAGTGTGACAAAAATCCAAAGCAAGGTGCTGCCTATTGGTCGCAGGTAATACCAGCTGACTCCAAAAAGAACATCTCCCAGCAGTCCACCGCCTTGAATTTCACCGACAGTCATTGGAACAGCGGAACTCAGAGAACAAAAGCTGATGCCGAACAGCAAAAGCCCAGTCCACCGCCACCATTCAAGACAAATTTTTGCAAAAAAACAGCGGACGCCGGATGCAACAAACCCGAGAGCCAAAAAATATGACGCAAGACCAAGCATATCGACAAGAATCCCTGAAAGATATGCTCCGAATAGCCCTGCGGCATTATTAATAGATTTAGGCGAACTTACGATATGGTTGAGGCTTGGGTCAGCCTGACTGAAAGTTATCAGGCTAATAGTAAGCAATATGCCCCAGAACGTGATGAATAAAGCAAAAAGTTCGCGAGTTATACGTTGCGTATTCGTAATACCATCCTCCAATAGAGTGATACCATCAAATGAATCATAAAAAAGTTACGACAGACTGAGACACTCTAACCAGCTTGTTTGTCTACAATCTGACAGTCATTTCTATACTGTAGTCATATTATGGTCTGCAATCAACAGCATATTTTTTCAAACTGTTGATATGAACAACTTTTTTCAATTGTTAAATGGTATCAATAAAATAAAAAAACGCGCTTCAACTGAAGCGCGTTTTTAGTATCAGATTGGTGCAGCAACCTGAAATTATGAATTTTCACGACCAAGATATTCGCGGGTACGTGTATCAATTTTAATTTTATCACCAATATTGATGAATAAAGGAACGTTTACTTCAAGACCAGTTTCGATTGTTGCTGGTTTTGTTACGTTAGATACTGTATCACCCTTAGCGCCCGGCTCTGTGTGTGTAACTTCAAAGATTAAAGCTGCTGGTAATTCCAAAGAAAGTGGATCACCATTGTAGAGCATTACTTTAACTTCCTGACCGTCTTTGAGGAAGTTTTCTGCGCCCGCTGATTTCTCTGTACTCATGTAGTGCTGCTCGTAAGAGCTAAGGTCCATAAGCACAAGGTTGTCGCCTTCCATGTAGAGGTACTGCATTGCAGAGTGCTCGATATCTGGACGACCCACTTTTTCGCCGGAACGGAATGTGTTGTCAACTACACGACCTGTAAGGAGGTTGCGCAGTTTGGTGCGAATCATAGCACCGCCTTTGCCCGGTTTGAAATGCTGGAATTCAACAATTTCATATGGAGTGCCGTCTAAAAGAATTTTAAGACCGCGTTTGAAATCAGTAGTTGAGTACATGTGTCCTCCAAGTAGCTCCGATATATGACCGGAAAATTAAACTCTAATATTCAAGGTGCTGAAACAAGGCTTGCACTGCAAGCGCATAGCTCATCATGCCGAAACCGGCAATAGCACCAATTACGTGACGACCAATTAAACTTTTCTGCCGTAACGGTTCTGAGCGAGCAAGTACATTACTCAAATGCACTTCTACCACCGGCAGTTCAATCCAGGCTAAGCAGTCGGCTAAGGCAAGACTTGTATGAGTGTACGCTCCGGCATTAAACACGATACCGTCAATGCCTTCTTCTCTTGCCTGTTCAATACGGTCGATCAATTTGCCTTCTGAATTATTTTGATAAAGTTCTAGGGAAACGCTTTGGGAATTTTTTCCAAGAACTTGTTGAACAAGTTCAGGCAAAATATCCATAGTGTTGTTGCCATAGATTTCCGGTTGTCGCTTTCCTAGTGCTCCTAAATTGGGACCATTAAGAATCAAAAATTTGTAACCGGCCATGCGTACTCCCTTTGTCTTTACACATTGCTGTTATACCATTAGGAATGGTGGAAACAAACGGGTAATATTTTCCAAAGCGCGGCTTGTTGTCAAGCTCGGCGTTGCCTTTATTCACTATTACCAAAGGCTATTCATGCAACCAAATCTTATTTTAGAAGACACAATATATACGCTGGAACAACTTCAAGAAATTGATGTTCCACAAATTGCTCTTGCTGGACGTTCTAATGTTGGTAAATCTTCTCTTATCAACGCGTTGGCTGGACGTAAAAATCTTGCACGTATCAGTTCTACTCCGGGAAAGACTCAGTCAATTAACTTTTACAAAGTAGACCCGTGGCAATATTATTTGGTAGATCTCCCAGGGTATGGCTATGCTAAGGTTTCCAAAGCAGACCGTCAAAAATGGGCAGAACTTATTAACCAATATCTTATTTCGACTCCGGGACTTAAAGCGCTTGCTGTTCTTATCGACAGTCGTGTTCCACCACAACAGATTGATATCGAGTTGACAAGCTATGCTCGCCAAATTGATCTTCCACTTATTCCGATTCTTACAAAGGGAGATAAATGCAAGCAGCGTGAGCGCGATGCCAAGCAGAATGAGTGGGCTAAAATTCTTGGTGGAATTAAGCCTATCATCTCTTCTGCTTCATCCGGCTTAGGACTTGATAGAATTTGGCACGCTTTTTCTGAACATGCGATGGAGCCGGAAGAGTTTGCACGAATCGACGCCGAAGTAAAAAAAGCTAAGGCAGAAAAAAAGGCTCTTCGTGCTGCGCGCGCAGAAAAACGTGGAGCAGCAAAGCCGAAAACAAAATCAAAGAAAGCTGCACCTGCTAAAAAGAAAAAGAAGAAAAAATAGCGACAGTTAACTGACTGCTCAAAATTGCTACGTTGCTTTGCGTTGGAATGCAAGAACTATTCAAGTGAGTCTGTAGATTACAGGCTCACTTTTTATTTTGCATCATTTCTATTAAGTAGGGTTACACGCTTTTTCATACTATTTAGTGCTTTTTTTCAGTAAAAGTATGCATAAAAAGAACAATTTTGTAACAAAAAGCATTGTATTGCGCTTTCAACCGCTAAAAAATGAAAAATATTTTTTCAGAAAAAATGCACTGCAACTAAAACGGCTACGATAGGCGTTTTTAGAGACAGTGTGCTTTGCGTGACTTTTTATACGGATTATTTTTTTTAACCTCTTAAATTAGAAAATTGTAAAACTTTTTTCATGCGATAGAATGAAATTTTCGGTTGGCTTCAGTATCAGTGCTAAACTGAATTACTCTAAAAATTGTCAAATATTATCCAGATCAGAAAAGGGCGCATGCAGTATACATGCGCCCCACTCTTCATTTCTGAATCAAGCTTCTACCATTTTGCTTTGCGCTGTGCTTCAAGAGCAATTGCTTGTTCTTCAAAGTTTGCAAAACCAGCCTGATGCAATGCATCAAGAACTGTTTCTTTCCAATTCCAGCCAGCGTAAATTACAGGCTTATGGAACTTAGCCCGGAACAGTTCAAGTTCCTGACGGTAGAATTTCTCTTTTGGTGTTTCGATAGATTCGCGAAGCTGCTCGTGCAAGCGTGCTATCTCACCTTCGTACCAGTCGAGAATATCTTGGGCGTTTTTGTATTTCTTGAGAATATGTCCGTATCCATTTTCGTTTAAGAGCATACGAATTTTTTCAAGATACTTGTCGCCAAGCCACTGACCAAGTTGTTCGGTTTTAATGTTTTCTTGCTCAACAGCTGCCATATCGATTTTTGTCTGGAAGTACGTGTCTGGAACTACAGACGCTGAGACAATACCGGCGATAGCGACAAGACCGCGAAGTACTGTGCTGTTGGAAACACCCTGTCCGCAGAAGCCGACTTTTTTCCCGTATTTTTGTCCAGTGAAAATGGTGCAAAGGATTGCCCAGACAACAGCCGGATCTTCTTCATCGTAGATATGTGAAAGACTTGCGTTGTCACGGTCTGTTGCCAGAACCATTTGCGTCATGTCATTCGAACCAATTGAGAATCCATCGAATTCTTGGATAAACTGTTTTGCAAGAATCGCGTTGCTTGGAATTTCTGACATGAGGATAATTTTAAGACCATCCTCACCACGCTTGAGTTTATGCACCTGCTCGAGATAACGGCGCATTGCTCTACCCTCTTCGAGAGTACGAACAAATGGGAGCATAATCTGCAAGTTTGTTCCACCATAAACACCACGGGCAAGCTTGAATGCTTCAATTTCCCAGTCATGAAGATTACGGGAAACACCGCGGTAACCGAGCATCGGGTTATCTTCGAAATGTTCAAACAATGAGCCGCCAAGAAGGTTGCGGTATTCATTAGATTTGAAATCAGTGGTTCGGTAGATAATATCTTTTCCGTAGAATGCCATTGCAAACAACGCCAAACCTTGCGCAAGCGTTTGAACGTAATGTTCTTTACCGGAACGATATCCACGGGTTTTAATTATTGTGCGAATTTTTTCCGGAATGTTGCGCATGTCGCGGATTTCTTTCTCTAAACCAGAGGTCAGAGCAACTTCAACACGAACCTGTTTAACTTTCTGAATTACATCCATAACAACAGGGTCAGCAGCAGCTTTGGTTGTAAGCGCTTTCACTGATGCATCAATTTCTGCACGACGACGAGTTGTTTCAGGATCTTTTCCGGTAAGCTTCATTAATTCATCGGAGAAGCCCATAACAGCGGAAATGTGGTCTTCGAGATTTTCAGAAGTCTTGAGGATATCAAACCGACGCGTTGCGGTTTCCATGTAGGCATCAAGCTTATGATCGAGTTCGCGCATACGACGGTGCACAGCAAGAACTTCATCTGTACCACGAGGCTGCTCGTTTTCGGTAAGCTTTTCAATTTCTTCAGAAAGTCCAGTCAAGTGCCCAACATATTCGCGGAGGTTAAAGTCAACTCCAACGATACCCAAGGCGAGCTGTTCACGAAGAACTTTGGTCAAGTTGCTTTCAAGCTCATGCACTTTATCGGCAACAACTCTTTCAAGTTCGCCAGAATCATATGCTTCGAGCGCTTTCGGGTGAATCGAAATGTTGCCGAGCATAAATTCAGCACGAAGTAAGCCAACCTCGAAATCGGTTACATTTCTGAGTCTTGAAAGGAACAGTGATTGACCGACATCAGCGAGAATAAGACCAACTTTAGTTTTAGTCTCTGGAAGAGTGGCAAGATTCATTTCGCCACCAACTTCTTTCAATGGAAGAAGACCGCGATACGCTTTGCCGCGTGTGCCATCAACAGTAATTTCTTCACCATCAAGGTTACGAAGTACCTCAAGGCGCTGAATACCAATGATCGCAGGAATTCCAAGTTCTCGTGAAGTAATCGCAGCGTGACTGGTGTCACCACCTACGTCTGCTAGAATTGAAGAGGCAATACGCATGCCTGGAACCATGTCTGGGTCGGTTCGCTCGGCTGCAAGGATATCGCCTTTGTTGATTTTATTTAATTCAAGCGCTGAACGAAGGTACTTAACTCGTCCCTGCCCCGCACCGCGTGATGCGCCGTTACCTTCTAAAATAACTTCGGCATTAGCGGCTGCTTTTTCGTCTACTTCAAGACGGCGCATGAAAATAGTGTCGGGATGCAGCTCGAATTCTTCATTCCAACGCGTTTCAGGTCGTGCCTGAACAAACCAAAGCCTGTCGGCATCGTCGATACAAAATTCTGTATCCATGATCATGCCGCCATACGCGATGGAAATACCGCGAACACCGCGAGCTACTTCTTCAGCTTGAGCAAGTGAAAGTGACCAGCGGAAAGCTTCGAGGTCTGGAACGTCCACCATCTTGGTGCCGCCCTTGGTTTCGTAGACAATTTTTTTGTCTTTGCAACCCATTTGACGGATAACAACCTCTTGTTTGTCATCACGCTGGAACACATAGAATTTATCAGGTGTAACCATGCCGCCTACGACGGCTTCACCCAGACCATAGCTAGCATCTATGGAAACAAGGTCTTTTCTGTCAGTGCCGCGGCAACCTGTTGCAGTATCAGCGGAAAATGCTGTACCGGAAATTACAGGATTAATCATGCGCATTACACAAACAGAAAGGGAGGTGTTTTCAATCGCCCATTCTTCTTTTGCTTTAATTGCAATAGTTTCGTCGCCAGTTGCTTCTGCACGCGCCATTGCATCCAGAATCGCTTCACGACGATAAGTCATTGAGCGAAGGTTATAAGCAGATGCACAATCCCAATGGTATGCTTCAACGCACCTGTTTTCGCCAACGATGTTCAAGTATGTATCCTGAAGACCTGCAAATGCTTTTTTGCGTGAGTCTTCACCTGCAGCTGATGAGCGAACCGCTACCGGAACGTCCTCAAGCCCTGCTTCTTTGCAGATTGCGTTGTACGCATCTTTTACGCAACCGGTTACACTGTCAGGTAAAGTAACAGAAAGGATACCAGCCTGAACTAAAACTGAACGTTTACGGAGTTGGTCAATGCCTTCTGGGGAAGTCGCAAAGCCCTCGACAACGTTATTAACAAATGTTCTAGTTTTGAGAGTGGTTTGTGTTCCCTGTGCTTCTGCTTCAGCGCGAATCTCTTTAGCAATATTTCGCACAAATTTTTGCAGAAATTCAGGGTCCTTATTGATTTCAGGGTCATTCCAGTCAATTCGATTGTACTCTTTGTCAACCATGGAGCGAACAAGTGAAGCGTTCACTTTAGTTTCATCCATGAGCTGGTGGAAGGCTATGGAAGAGATTGCACGAAATTGCGGAGCCCGAATACCGTCAACCTGACTAATAATAGCGGTGTTGTAGTTTTTACCACCAACAAGAAGCTCTGCTTCTTCGCCAATGGCTACAATGTCTGCACCAGTAAGAACCATTTTCTTTTGAAGTTCTTTAATCTTAGTCGTTTGTGCTTTAACACTCTTGGAATCGTCAGCCTTTTTCTTGGCCATCAGTCTTTCCTCCTGGAAGGACTTATCACTTTAAAAAACCGGAAACTATAACTTATAGAGTAAAACTCTACACCCAACGTTAGAATTAGATTTTACTAAACAACTTTTTTTATAGGCATTACCTACACGGTGGTTATTTAATGGAGAGCCCCACACGGGGCTCTCCACATTCTCTAATCCTTACTCATGCTATGCATGAGACCCATCTACGCTTCCAGTTTTTCACCACAGAAGTGGCAGTAAGCCATACCTTCTATGGAGAGCGGCTTCTGGCAAGCCTTGTTGCTACAACGGCGCGGGATCGGAGCCAGCTCAATGAGCAAGTCGCCCTCTTTAACAGGAACCATCATTTTGGTTTCCTTGTAATCAGCAGTTTTCAGTACACGCTTAACCATAGCATTTGCCGGACTGAGTACCGCTTTTTCCTGTTTCATAATCGAAACGTTAAAGAGTTCCTCACCCTTTTTAACAATATCTCCGGGGTTAACGTACATAATCCAGAGATCACCGTTGGATGGTGCTGCTACGTGAAGTGGGTTGCTCGGATCCGCTTTTTCGGTTCCGGCGCTTTCCGCTTCTTGTGGTGCTGCAACCTGAACATCATAACTCATGATATCAGAATCCAACACATACCGCACAATACATTTTCCATCTGGTGCTGGTGCTGAAATGTGCAAGATAGTCATGGAATGCGGTTTTGCATTATCATCTACAAAATGCAGTTCCCTACCTGTTTCCAGACCTTCAAACCAAACGTCAAGCGGTACGTTATTCGGGTTGCCGAAATCACGTTTGAATCGAACTGTTTTAAGTGCATCTGCCGGATGGTTGAGGAACATGATAAACTCCTCATCCGTTGGCTTACGACGCATTTGACTGATAAAGTCAACTTCTTCGGCGGCAAAATCAATATCTTCTAAAGAAAGCAGTGGAGATTCTTCAGTGCGTTTTTGAATTGCCTGCATCCATTCTGATCTGAATGCACTCTGGTATACCCAATCCGCTGGGAAACCAAGTGGAAGTTTGCCGAATTTACCAAGAAGCAGATCACGGAAGGCATCGTTACTATCCTGATAAATAGCAAGACGCGCTTCTTTCATTTCTTCGCTTAGCTCACTTTCGTCATACTTAGTCACATGCTCTAATACTTCGAGCAAGTAGCGTACTTCTTCTTCGCCGCCACGCTTATAAGCGTTGGTTACCGCAAGAAACGCTGTATTCCAAGTAATTTGTGACCCCGGTGTTACATCATGGTAGCGTACTACCTTGCGTGTACCAGCGAGGAATTTAAGCATGTAAGGAAGGAGGTGAATGTATCCCTGCTTTAAAGCACCTTCCTGCGAAGAAGATGTTGCACCGCCAGGCATTGCATGATGCACAACATCATGGTCGATGCCTTGGAAGAATGGTGCGGTGTATTTATCGTAATATGGCATGATCTGCTTGAGAACAAAGTTGCACTCGCGGATCATATCCTTATTAAGATTGGTTTTAAGACCAAGCTCTTCTTCCAGATATGCAGCAGTAGAAAGCACTTCACCCTGCCCGTACCAGCGTACAGCAGCACCGATACCTGTATCGACGATATGTGCGCCTGCTTTGGCAGCAGCACCTACTGTCGGTACAAATAATCCATCGGTGTAGTGTCTGTGGTAGTGCGTAACAAGGGTTGGCCATTGCTTGCGAATAGCAGTGATAAGCTCAGTCATAAAGCGTGGTGGGCAAACGCCAGCCATATCTTTAAGACCAAGGATAATCATTTCGGAAGCTTTTCTAGTGCTTACTCCAGCAACATCAGCCACCATAGCCAAAATAGCCTCAGTTACCTGTAAGTAGTGTTTAACATCAAACCCTTTTGCCCACGAAAGTGAAATAGCAGGTTCGAACACCACCTCTTTACGGTTGAGTGCAACTTCAGCAAATGGACGCATGTTTTCAACATGGTTCAGGAAGTCAAAGCATCTGATAACATCGTAATGATCGCAAATCATTTCGCCCGTTGATCGCATAAGATTCTTTGGCTGTGGTTTGTAGCCAAGAACATTCGTTGAACGAATGAGAATCTGCTTCAGCGTTTTTGGGGCGAATTTGTTCCACTTCTCTGCTTCGGTGAATGGGTAGGTCATGTTTGCTAGCATGGCAACATGGAAGTGTGCACCACCACCGTTTTCGATAGAGAAGAATCCGCAGTTATCAAGATATGAACCGATCATTTCGTCTTCAGCAAGACGGAACCGGTTGCCACTGTTAGATTGTGTAATATCACGAGGTGTTGTGTCACAGAAATGCACGTAGTCTGTGTCACGCACAAAATCTAACAGAGCTTTGCGGTCACCCTGAGGGTATGCAGGAGCTGCTTTTAAGATTTTAGAACTGATTTTAGGAAGTACAGGATTAAACGCACCTATGCGAGGTGTATCTTTAGACCGGTATTCACCTAATTGTACATGTGGGTTTGACCCCTTGGCAGAAATTTCTGCAATCAGTTTAGATATACGCTCAGCTTCAGGAGCTAAGTCAGTGTAGCAAAGCAGCTCTGGAGTATCGCCGATGAAATTAGTGGTAAAGTCGCCCTGTCTAAATTTAGGGTGACGGATAACCTGCTTGAAGAACGGAATGGTCGTTTTCAGTCCGCCAATTGCGTATTCATTAAGAGCACGCTCCATTGTCCCCAGAACTTTTTTCCAACCGCGACCATGAGAAATCAGCAGTGCACCTGCGGAGTCGTAGTTAGATGGAAAATCGTAACCAGCTGACAAGTTGGAATCAATGCGGATCCCAGGACCACCAGGAGAAATGTATCGTGATACAACACCACAGTTAGGTGCAAAGTCGTCCTGTGGATCTTCGCAGTTAATGCGGAGCTGCATTGCCATTTGTGATGGAGGGCATTCTTCTTCTGTGAAGCGAAGTTCTGCTCCAAAGGCGACAGCAATTTGTTCTTCCACAAGGTCAATGCCGTAACGAACTTCGGTAATGCCGTGTTCAACCTGAAGGCGTGTATTAACCTCAATAAGGTAAGGCTCGCCATCAGGAGTTACAAGAAATTCAACTGTAGCAAGAGAATCGTATGAAACAGCTTTAATAAGATTGCGTGAGTATTCTTTAAGGCGGTTGCGTAATTCTGGAGTGATAAGATCAGAAGGTGATGGAGTAATTTCTACAAGCTTCTGATGGTTACGCTGAATACTACAATCGCGTTCGTCGAACGCAAATACATTTCCGTACTTGTCACCAATTACCTGAATTTCGATATGGCGCGCGGATGCTAAAAACTTCTCGATGTAAAGGCGTGGGTTACCGAAAGATGCCTGCGCCATAGTCGACGCTTTAACAAAAGCACTTTCCAGTTCTTCCTGATTCTGAATCAAGAAGATACCACGACCACCGCCGCCGCCTTCTGCTTTAAGCATAATTGGAAAGCCAATTTCTTCGCAGAACTTGCGTGCGGTTGGGATATCAACAGATCCTTCAGAGCCTGGTACAATAGGTACACCTAATTTTTTCGCAAGAGCACGTACTTGTACTTTGTTGCCAAGCAGGTTCATAGACTCTGCTGTGGAGCCAATGAAGATAATACCTTCTTCGGCACACCTAGTCGGGAATTTATGATCTTCTGAGGCAAAGCCCCATCCCGGGTGAATAGCAACTACGCCGCGCTTTTTTGCCAGACTGATGATTCTGTCAATATCAAGATATGCTCGTGGGTCAGAGCCCAATAAAAGAAGTTCTTGAGCGGCTGATGCGGCAGGAGACGTTTTATCAATATCCGTAGCTGTCATTACAGCCACAGCATCAAAGCGCTCACGAATTGAGCGACAGATACGACGGGCAGGAATGCCCCTGTTGGCAACCAGAATTGGCTTGCCTTTCACTTCTTCCATAATTTCTTTAAACGTCTTAATTGCCATTCAATCCTCGTTATGCAGTGTCGGTGACATTTTGCAAAAAATAACCCATCTGGTGAGCTAGTCACGGGTGGAGGGAAATACTACCGGAATGAATAATCTTCTCTCCATCTTGCTGATGGAGTCGAAGACCACCATCTTGAGAGATACCCATAATCCTGCCCGACCGATTGACTAGATCACTTCCGTGGATCCATACTTCTCGCCCCAGCCAAGCAAGTTGCTTTTCAACACTCGAAATTAATTTCGTGGTAGTATACTGAACAACCTGTGCGTTGTAGCAAAAATGCATGTAGTCTACAAGTGTCTGCCACACCTGCAATATCGGCAGGGTTTGTTCTTTTTGGCACAAACAGCTTGCAGGTACTGCCCAATTGTTACGTAAAAGTTCCGTTGGCGGATAGGAATGCACATTAATTCCAATTCCTGCCATTAATATACCGGCACGCTCTTCCAGTAAGATTCCACCTACCTTTTTCTCGTCTACCATAATATCATTAGGCCACTTTATGCGTGAATTATAGCCAAGCTTTTGCAAAGCTCCTACTAATAAATAGCCTATCGCTAAGGAGCCTATTTCATTGGAAAAAAAACCTGTAGAAGGCAGTCGCATTGCAGCATAAATGTTACCTTCAGGAGAATTCCATGCGCGGCGTAGCTGTCCTCGACCGCTATTCTGGCGTAATCCCAGTACTGAGTCCCATTCGTTGAGCATTTGTTTTTCATTAAAAATGCGAGCAACATCTAAAGTAGAACTGCATTCTCCGCATAGGTATATGTCAGCAGGAAATTGTGGAAGTTCTGATTTAAATACATCAAAACCATTGTGTTGGGACTGAACCCATGAGCGCTCTTCTACTGTCTCCCATCCACTATGAGCTGTGACGAGTCGTTCAGGGGTTATTTTTGATGCAATATCTGGAATTTGATTATGTAATATAAAACACGTATGCATAACATGCCCGTAAAACTAGTGATTTGAATAAATATTTTTTAAAATAATCTTTGCATACAGTAGGACAAAGATATGACGTTTTATTTAGTAGGCGGCGCGGTTCGGGATATGTTACTTGGTATCCCCCCAAAAGAATATGACTTTGCATTTTCTGGAACCGTTGATAATTTTATAAGCTGCAATCCTTCAGCACGCAAGGCTGGAAATGACTTTGGAATTTGTATTTTGAACGGAATAGAGTACGCCCCGCTTAGAGGAGGCTCTATTGATGAAGACCTCACCTTTCGGGATCTTACAATTAATGCACTCGCGCTAGATGAGGATTCACGTATTTACTCTCTTCCGAGCACGTTACATGACCTGCAAAATAAAATACTTAAGCCTGCTTCTGAAACAGCATTTTTACAGGACCCTGTACGTGTTTTTCGTGTTGCACGTTTTGCAGCCGCCCTGCCTGAATTTTCAATTCATCCTGATACAATTACTCAAATGCAACGCGTTGCTGCCTCTGGAATGCTAGATAATCTCACACCAGAACGTGTTGGCACAGAGCTGTTGAAGGCTCTCCGTTGTTCTGAACCGGGTAGATTTTTTACAGTATTAAATGATGCAGGCTGCTTGAACCCTTGGTTTGCAGAACTCTCTCGCATGTCAGATATCCCCGCTGGTCCTGTTCAGTATCATTCTGCAGATTGTCTTACGCACATAGTGACAACTATAAATAAATGTCCCAACGATATTGTAACGAGGTACATGGCACTTTGTCATGACTTGGGAAAACAGGAAACAAAGCCAGAAATTTTACCGCAACACATTGGACATGAGAAGCGTGGTGTACAATTGGCTGAGAATCTTGGACAGCGTTTAAAGCTTTCGAATAATCTAGTGCGTGCAGGAGCCGTTGCTGCGCTTCAACACATGAAGGGGGGGCAGTATCTCTCACTGCGTAGTGGAACCAAGGTGGACTTGCTCTACTCTTTGCATCGCCAGCAAATATTGGAAAATTTCTTCATGCTGGTTGAGGCTGATTCTGGAAAAAATTATTTAGAGCAGGCGAAGGCAGATTTAGAAGTAATTCTATCAGTTGAATTACCTGCTAAAGATCAAAATTTAGGAGCGGAGTCTGGAAAAAGACTACGCGAACTCAGATGCATTGCGTTAAGTGAAACATTGCGCGGCATGAAGTCATAAAAAAAGCCCCGAAAAAAAATTCGGGGCTTTAAAATCGAAAGGCTACCTACTATTTGAAAGCTTTTTCAAAGTTAGGAACAACCTGTTTTTTACGGCTCATTACGCCGTCAAGCCATACGGATTCTTCGCCTGCAACGCCGAATGCTTTTTCAACAACGGAAGCGTCGTCAGAACAGATGAGCATTTCGGAACCTTCTTTCATGATGTCTGTAAGAAGAAGGAATACGGAATGACGACCGTCTGCTTTAACTTTAGCGATTTCTTCTTTAAGACCAGTTTTTACAGCGTCAAGAAGAGAGAGGTCAACAACTTCGAGCTGGCCAATACCAACTTTGTTGCCGTTCATGTCAAAGTCTTTGTAATCACGGAAAACAAGCTCTTCCATGGTTGCGCCGTCAACAGCAGATTTAACTTTGAACATTTCCATACCGAGTGCAGTTGTATCTGCTACGTCAGCCATTTTAGCGAGAGCTTCAACAGCAACTTTATCAGCGTCTGTGCAAGTTACAGACTTGAACATTACGGTATCGGAAAGGATAGCGCAGAGCATGCCGCCTGCGATGCCAGCAGGGATTTCAAGACCGTAGTGGTCGTAGAAACCTTTAATTGCAGTACAGCTACAACCTACAGGCCATACCCACATTTCGAGAGGGTTGGAAGTAGTGATATCGCCCAGTTTGTGGTGGTCGATTACGCCACAGATTTCAGCTTCGTCGATATCAGCAGGGAGCTGAGCTTTATCAGAAGTATCTACGAGCCATACTTTCTGACCTGCAACAGAAGTAACAACTTCTGGAGCTTCGAGACCGAATTTTTCAAGCACGAAAGCAGATTCAGGGGTAACTTCGCCCTGTGCTACAGCTTTAGCTTCGATGCCACGTTTATTGAGTGCATCCGCAACAGCGATTGCAGAAATGATAGAGTCAGTGTCAGGGTTCATATGTCCCATTACGAGTACTGCCATGGTAATTTCCTCCAGAAATTGTTGTAACGCGTTGTTCACGCCTATTTCCAAACTGAGTTTGTGACAGATAGCACAAACCAAATCGGCTGCCAAGTGGTTGTATGCTACTTAATCCATTTTTTTATAAAGCAGAACACTATAGATTAGTAATAAGCACTACAGCAAAGAGGAAAAAAAAGAAGGAATAGTAGGCACTGCGCACTCTCAGGGACAAAACACCACCAAGTGCAGCAAAGAACCACAAATAGCTCCATGAGACGCCTGGATACTCAATAATAGAGCCATATACGCTGTATGAAGCTGAGATAGTGCAAATTAGCACAAGCAGGTATAGGGCAAAGAAAATAAAGTTTGCAGCAACGGTTTGGAGCAAGGCTTTAGTGATAATTTTGTGTAAAAAAAGTTGCTCATCAATAACGTTTTCAGGTGTTGCGAGGGACAGGAGTTGGTTATGGTGAGTGTTATGGCGTTGCCGCAACGTTTGTTCAAGATAAGGACTTATCAACGCTGCTGGCATAGCAAGCATCATTGGGATGATGAGCTGTGATGGAGTTGTTAATGAAAAAAAACTGGCTGAGGCTAGTGTAGCCAACAGAGCAGCGGTTCCATTGGGCGGAATGTATGTGCCCACTGGAAAAAGATCGAGCCAGAATAATTCATAAAAAATAGCGGCGGGAAGTGCTAACTCCCACTCCCCTGTTATTATTGCCCATAAAAAACCAATCGCCAGCGGACGTTCTACAAAGCCTATATTAATGTTTGTGCGTAATAGCGCTAGAATGGCAAAAAAAAAGCGTAGCCGCCAAGCCAGCTAATTGAGGATAATTGTAGAGCAGGAAATACGGCATCCATTACAATAACCCCTTAATTTGCAATGGTTGATTAGGGACGCAGCGAAAATCGAGATTGATTTCGTGGTTGGCAAAAAATTTCAGGCACTTTTCATCATAATCTGAAATTGCAATATGATCGCAAAGCTGCTTCTTACCAGGGGCATAATGAAGGTTGCCTATGTTTATTGATTCAAAGGAAAAGCCTTCGTCATGAATACGTTTTGCATCTACACAGTCAGCTAAAATAATGAGGGTATCTTGAAGATTGTTGCTTTGAGCATACGGCATAATTTCTGGAATATGGATAAAGTCTACAGAGATTCTGCCCGGAATTGCAAGTGTAGCAATTTGTTGCCGTAGAACATCTTCAGCAAAGTCATCATTAACGACAAGCAGATGTTTAGCGTTCGTGTATGGAATCCACGTTTCAATGACTTGTCCATGAATCAGGCGGTTGTCGATGCGAATCCAAGCCATACGTTACCCGTTAACCTTGCTTCGCAGGATTTCGCCCGCCATAACAATGCCCTTGCCTCCTGCGTCCTTTGCTTCAATTGCAAGACGATCCAATGTCATTGTACGGCATCCAAAAACTTTGAGGAGCATCGGAAGGTTTACACCTGTAAGTACTTCTAAATGTCTGGTGCCAAGTAAAGAAAGGCTTAAGTTAGTTGGAGTACCCCCGAACATATCTGTAAGCATGAGAACGCCACGTCCAGCATCAACTTTTTCAACCATTTCTTTAATAGTTGCTACCGTTTCAGATACGTCTTTCTCACTGTCAACACTTACAGTTTCGCAGGAAGGCTGCTTGCCCATAATAACTTCCGCCGCACTCAAAAGAGCTGCGCCGTAGTTAGTGTGGGTAACGATAACTACACCAATATTTGTTTCTTCAGGAAATGTGCTAGGCATGAGATACTATATATAATTAGCTTATGGCGTTACACCAAGTTAATATGACGGTGCTCTTTTGATACAGCAAAGTCAGATTTTTTCAAAAATTCGTAAATCGCCTCAGTTACTGCAACGGAACGATGGCGTCCACCAGTACATCCAAAACCAATGGTGATGCGGTAACGCCCTTCTTTTTCCATTTGCATAAGCGTAAAATGCAATAAATCTTCGAGCTTTTTTAAATAAATTTGCCCCATACTGTTGTCGAGTACGTATGAAACAACAACAGAATCCTGTCCACTATAAGAGCGAAGTTTAGGTTCGTGGTATGGGTTTGGTAAAAAGCGTAAATCTAAAATCATATCAGCTTCAGAAGGCGTGCTGTGCTTGAACCCAAAGCTCATAAGGTGAACTTTAAGTCCTTTTGCATCACTTTCTTCAGACTGCCATCTACGTTGCAACACTCGGCGCAAATCGTGGATAGAATATTCTGATGTATCAAATATAAAGTCTGCTTCAGCTCGCGCTGGAGCCATTAACTCGCGTTCGCGGGTCATGGCTTGCTCAAGCCCTGTGCCACTTCCCTCAAAAGGATGCGGACGTCTGGTCTCTTTGTATCTACGCAAAATCACGTCAGCACGCGACTCTAAAAAAATAACTGTAGGTGAATATCCGGCTGACGCCAACTCTTTGATTGTTGCCGCCCATTCGTCTCTGAATGTGCTTTGCCGAACATCCACCCCTAATACTATCCCTTTATAACTTTCGAGCGCACAGTTTGTAAGCACTTCGATAAATTGCGATGTCATTGATACCGGAAGACCGTCGATTGTGTAATACGCCATGTCTTCAAATACTTTAAGGGCACTACTTTTGCCTGCCCCGGAAAGTCCTGCAACTATAATTACAGGAATTGATCGCGAAGATACCGAAGTCATAATACTCTCACGCTACGCAGCAGATAAAAGGTTCCACAATGTCTCTTGTGTGTCGGATTCCATGAATAACTGTTTGAAATCTTCATCCTTCAAGAGTCGGGAAATTTGAGCAAGGATGCGTAGATGAGTACCGGCTACATTTTCCGGTGCTAACACCATAAAGAAAATCTTACACGGCTTTTGGTCAAGCGCATCAAAGTCCAGCCCGTCAGAGCTTCGACCGGCAACAACTACAATTTTATCAAGCGAAGATAATTTCCCATGAGGAATGGCAATGCCATTGCCAATGCCTGTGGTGCCGAGAGCTTCTCGTTCCATAAGTACGTTAAATACATCTTCAGCATTTAACGATGGATTTTTATCAACGACAGGAGCCAAGAGCTCCGCCAGCGCCTCTTGTTTGGTGCTGGCGGTAAGCTCCGGCAATACAAGTTCTTTTTCCAGGTATTCACCCAGTTTCATTGCGTTTCCTAGAGAACAGGGTCGATCAGCCCGAAATTATTATCTTTTCGGCGATAGATTACATTGACCCGTTCGGTTTCGGCATTAAGAAAAACAAGGAAGTCATAATCCAGCGCATCAAGTTGCATAGCAGCTTCGTCAAGTCCCATAGGTTTCGGCACAAAGTTGTCCATACCTATGATGGTTCTTTCTGATTCGGCTGCCTCTTCGGGAGGCATAGTGCCTTCGAGTACAAACTTTTCTGCACCCTTGCGTTTCGCTTGCGATTTTTCCGTACGACGTATGATCTGTGCTTTTAGTTTATCACGAACAAGATCAACAGTTGCATACATGTCTTCTGACTGTTCGGTAGCGGATAAGTTCAGGTTGTCCGATACCAATAGAATTTCTGCTTTGTGGCGGAAATTGTCAACAGAAAGTGAGACTTGCATTTCCATATGTTCAGGGTTCGGTAAGAATCTGCCAAGTTTGCTAAAGCGACGTTTGGCATATGCTTTCAGGTGATTGGAAGGCTCAAAGTTCTTGAAAGTGAATACGATGTTCATGGTGCCTCCTAATAGGATACTTTTGAAACCCTGTGAGTCAGCTGGTTTCGCTTCTAGAATACCACCTTTCTCTTGGATGATGAAGGGATATTCATTGCGGTACGGTATTTTGCAACAGTTCTTCGTGCAATGTTAACCTGTAGTTTTTCTTTTAAGATTTCTCCGATTTTTTCATCGCTAAGTGGTTTTTTAGTATTTTCTTCACTAATGAGTTTTTTAATGAGGGCTTTGACGCTCTCTGATCCGACCTGACTTCCATCATCAAGGCCAATTGCACTGTTAAAAAAGAACTTTAACTCAAAAATACCATGCGGGGTCGAAATATATTTATTTGTAGTAATTCGGCTGACGGTAGATTCGTGCATGCCGATATCATCTGCAATGTCTTTCAAAATAAGTGGTTTCAGCGCTGTCACACCATTTTGAAAGAATTCTTTTTGATATTTTATAATGCTTTCGACTACTTTATATAAAGTTCGTTGGCGTTGGTACAGACTTTTTATAAGCCAGGATGCAGAACGCATTTTGTCCTGATAGTAGTCTTTTTCTTCAGCATTCGTGGTTTTAGGAAGCTGCTCGGTTAACTCACTCAGCTGCAACTGCGGCAATCCGTCTTCGTTTAAAACGATGACAAAATCGCCTTCATATTCATAGATGTAAACATCTGGAGAAACATACTGCGCCTCTCCACCACCAAAGCGTGCACCCGGCATAGGGTCAAGACTTTGGATTACATCCAAATATTCTTTGAGATCTTCGAGAGAAATTTTGTATTTACGAGCAAGCGGTTTGTAACGACGCTTTTCCAAGTCTTCGAGATGATTTGTAACGATATCTACAAGAATTGGATCACGGTCATAGTTAAGCGCTTTAATTTGAACGAGCAGACATTCCTGCGGGGTGCGAGCAGCCACACCAACAGGGTCAAACTGCTGAATATGTTCGATCATTTCTTCAACAGTTTCTGTATCGCTTTGAGCAAGCTGCGCTAGTTCTTCAACTGATACATGTAAGTATCCGTTAGAACTAATGCTGCTTATGATAACCTCTCCTACTTTAATTTGTTCTTCAGTAAGCGGAGAAAGCATCAACTGCCAGTTCAAGTGTCCATCTAACGTTGGAGCAGGAGCAAGACGAGCTTCGAAGGAGCTCATTTCTTCTAGTGCTTCAGATTCTCGCATTGAGACCTGTTTGGTAGTGCTTGAAAAATCACCGAGATAGTCTTCCCAGTCAGCGTTATTAGAAAGCTCTTTATCATAAGCTTCCTGTTCATCTTTACGCTGTTCTGTAGCGGAAGTTTTGTCTGGATTGGCGGCTTCTTCCAAGGACTCTTCCAAAAAAGGATTCTCCAGCAACTCTTGCTGAACGGTTTCAGCAAGTTCCACGCGGGAAAGTTGCAGCAGTTTGATTGCCTGCTGTAACTGCGGAGTCATTACAAGCTGCTGAGCAAGTTTCAATTGTTGGCGAAGTTCAAGAGCCATATATAAGAATGTCCTATGTGGTTCGACTAGCTAAAAAGCTGAAATATAATGTATGAGTACTGCCTATCAAAAAACATTCCAAATCACATAACTAATCTCTTTTTTGCCATATAGGAACGTTATATGCAACAAAGAAAAAAGCCCGTTAGACGGGCTTTTTTGTGTTGCAAGGTCGCAAATTATATTTTTTATCAGCACACTAGAGTGTGAAACCTTCGCCAAGGTAGACACTGCGCGCCTTCGGGTTGTTTACAATCTCTTCCGGCGTACCGGAAAGAATAATTTGTCCTTCGTACACAAGGTTCGCACGGTCACAAATTTTTAGTGTTTCTCGAACATTGTGGTCGGAAATGAGTACGCCCATTCCTTTGTCACGCAGCTTACGAATAATATCCTGAATGTCATCAACCGCGAGAGGGTCAATGCCTGCAAAAGGTTCATCAAGAAGAATAAACTTAGGATCACGAATAAGTGCGCGTGCGATTTCGAGACGTCGACGCTCGCCACCTGAGATATGCATAGCGTGTGTGTCACGGATATGCGTAATCCCAAATTCTTCCAGCAACTCTTCTTCACGTTTTTTTTGATCGGCACGCGAAAGTTCTGTCTGTTCTAAAATAAGCTGCAAGTTTTGCGAAACTGTTAATTTTTTAAAGACAGAGCTTTCCTGCGGAAGATAACTTAGACCAATTCGCGCACGTTCATGGAGTGGCCAGTCTGTAACTTGCATATTATCTACACGTACAACACCGGCATTAGGTTTAACAATGCCGATAAGCATGTAGAACGTTGTAGTTTTACCCGCACCGTTAGGTCCGAGAAGCCCGACTATTTCCCCCTGCTCCATTTGCAGGTTGATATTTCGGACGACTTCGCGCTTGCCGTAGATTTTGCAAAGCCCCTCTGCTTGAATAACAGACATTATTTCTTCACCTTACCCGGTGCTGAGAAGATGGCTTCAACAGGTTTTGAAGAAGAACCGAGAACTTCGCTGCGGTTTTCTTTTACCCAGAATTTAATGACATCGCCGGTAATGGTATTTTTACCTTCGCTTAATTTCGGGGAACCAGTCATTACTAGAAGCTCTTCGTCTAATGAGTATGTTGCAGTCTGACAGAAGCCGGATCGATTTTTTTCCATTTCGATTCGTACGTTCCCTTCCGCAACAATCTTGTCCAATTTACCTGCGTCTACCCCGCTGGTAGAATCAGTTTTTTTTGAGCCTTCGTTGTTGCGTAAGTATACAGTGACTTTATTCGCCCACATATCTGCCTGTGGGTGCTTAACGACAACATTGCCTGTGAATACAACTGTTTGACCATCAGCACTGTATGTCATTTTTTCTGACGTTACTTTAACGTCTTCCATTGCAGGAGCTGCAAATGCGCCTGTAGCGGTTAAAAGGCACAGTGACAACACCAGAACTCGAAAAAGAGCTTTCATTATTTTTCTCCACCAACGGCGTCATTCAATTTTGCAGCGCGAAACTGCACAGTGACATTACCGGTTGCTGTGATTTGATTATCTTTTAAATTCCAACTTGCTTCATCGGAAGAACCGGCAAATCCTTCGCCGGTAAACGTAACGCTGCCAGTCATAAACAGCATCTTCTTTTTATCTTCAAAGGAGAGTTCGCTGCTTGTAATTGTCCCCTTAGGATTGCTGACTGTAACATCGCCCCACAATCGGGCTATGCCTTCGCGCTGGTTGATTGTTCCGTGTGGAGCAACAATATGTACTTTATCCCGATTTGGCTGAACGAAGTACATAATGTCCGGCTCGGCAAGGTCAATAATACTTTCATCTTTTTGATACCAGCCGTTACTGGCTTTGAGGGTCCACAGCTCTTTGCCGTCTTCCCCTTGTTTCAATTCGATGCCTTGCAAAGAAAGGTCTACATTTGTTTCAGCGTCGTTGCCGATGACATCTTTTACCTCTTCAGCAATCTGTTTTTCTACAGATGTTTGCAGGTAATATAATCCGCCACCTATCAGGACTAACAACACACCCCAAATCAACCATTTTCTCATTTATCCACCTATGGAATTGACAATTCCCTCAAGTTTTCCTTGAGCTTTCATAATAAAGTTTAATGCTTCACGAACAGCACCATGTCCGCCAGCAGCATCTGTGTGGAAGATAGCAACGTCCTTCACTTCAGGCATTGCATTCGCAACGGCAATTGGAAGTCCCACTTTTCGCATTGGTGGCAAATCAATCCAGTCGTCGCCAATGTATGCAATTTGATTCCACTCTAGATCATATTTATCTTTAATCTCTTCAATGCACACCATTTTTTTCAAATGTCCTGCATAATAATCAACAATACCTAGATCGTTCATTCGTGTGGCAACGGACTTAGCATCAAGTCCCGTAATGACGCCTATAACAAGGTCGCATGCTTGTGCTGCCTTAATGCCGAGTCCATCAAGAACATTAAAGCGCTTGGTCACATTACCATCGTGGTCGTAGTATAATCCACCGTCGGTGAGCACGCCGTCACAATCAAGAATAATTAGTTTGATGTCTTTGGCAAGACAATCAGCTTTCATAGGTCATACTCCAAAGTGCAGAGAGGTCTCGCAGCAGATGAGGAAGTTTGTCTAATGGCCAGCTGTTAGGACCATCACAAAGAGCGTTATCAGGGTCTGGATGAGTCTCAATAAAGACACCGTCTACACCGGCTGCAACAGCTGCACGGGAAAGACGTGGAACAAATGATCTGTCACCACCGGACGAGCCGCCCTGTCCGCCAGGAAGTTGTACAGAGTGGGTCGCGTCAAAAACTACTGGAACACCATAGGACTGCATAATTGGGAAAGAGCGGAAATCAACAACTAAATTGTTGTAACCGAAGGATGCGCCCCGCTCTGTCAGCATGATGTTTTTGTTCCCTGTAGAAAATAATTTGTCTAATGCAGGCTTCATATCCCATGGTGCAACAAACTGTCCTTTTTTCACATTGATAACGCGCCCTGTGGAGGCTGCAGCAATGAGAAGGCTAGTCTGACGGCATAAAAAAGCCGGAATCTGCATAACGTCAGCTACTTCAGCGACTGGTGCAGCCTGTTCCGGCTCATGAATATCTGTCACAACCGGCAAGCCGGTCTCTTCTTTAATACGGGCAAGCCACTCAATGCCTTTAGAAAGCCCCGGACCTCTGAAGCTGGAAAGCGAAGTACGGTTTGCTTTATCGTATGAGCTTTTGAACACAGCCTTTAAGCCCGCTGCCTCGGCAGCTTCTTTTACGGCATGTGCTGTTTCCATTGCAAGCTCAAAACTTTCAAGCGCACAAGGTCCTGCAAAAATAAAGGGAGATGTTGTCAGTTCTGCATAGAGCGCAGACCCGTTTTTGATATGTTTCATGGTCGGTAATCCTGTTTGGGAATGTAAAGTGTAAAATTACTCGAATCACAGGGGGATTGAAAGAGAAAATCGGGACATGCAATCCGCATATCCCGATTTTTTATATAACTGATAATAGTATATGTATTCTATGTTCGCTGAACTATCTATTGAGCCTAGCCATTCTACTGACTACTGCCAGATCATCTGTAAAATGATGTTAAGATAGTTCGCATGGCTCCGACATCAGTTTTGTCGAGACAACTAGCGGTAATTATTTTTTGCTTGTTTTTGAAGCCTTAATGAACTCACGGAAAAGTGGATGCGGGTTCATTGGTGTTGATTTAAACTCTGGGTGGAACTGACAAGCGAGGAACCATGGATGATCTTTTACTTCTACAATTTCAACAAGAGTTTCATCCGGAGATACGCCAGAGAAGGTCATGCCAGCTTCTTCAAGGCGTTTGTAGTATGCATTGTTGAATTCGTAACGATGACGATGGCGTTCTGAGATCATCTCTTCACCGTACGCAACCTGTGCATTGGTTTTTGGACGAACTTTACATGGGTAAGCGCCAAGACGGAGAGTGCCGCCTTTGTCTGTTTCTTCATCACGCTTTTCAACTGCTTCTTTACGGAAGTCGTACCACTCAGTCATAAGGTAGATGAGAGGCTCTTTCGCGTTTTCGTCAAACTCAACAGAGGTAGCATCTTTAATGCCAACAACATTTCGAGCGTATTCGATAACAGCAAGCTGCATACCGAGGCAGATACCGAAGAATGGTACTTTTTTCTCACGTGCGTAGCTGATTGCAAGCATTTTGCCTTCTACACCGCGATGACCAAATCCACCCGGTACGAGGATACCGTCGAGACCTTTCAATTTAGAAGAAACATTTTTTGCGTTGATTTCTTCAGAGTTAACATATTCAAGATCAACAGTAACACGGTTTGTAAGACCACCGTGCACCAATGCTTCGTGAAGGCTTTTGTACGCTTCTTTAAGGTCAACATACTTGCCGACGATACCGATTTTTACGTTGCCTTTTGGATTATTGAAGTTGTGCAGCAGATTTTGCCAAGGAGCAAGGTCTGCGTTTTTCGCTGGAAGGCGAAGCATGATTGCGATTTTTTGGTCAAGACCTTCATCGTAGAATGCGAGAGGAACTTCGTAGATGTTTTTAACGTCAGCACAAGAGAATACCGCGTCACGATCTACGTTACAGAAAAGAGCAATCTTATGTTTAAGATGGTCGTCGATTGGTTTTTCACAACGGCAGATAATCATATCCGGCTGAATACCAATAGAACGCAGTTCTTTTACACTATGCTGTGTAGGCTTGGTTTTGTGTTCACCAGCAGCTTTAAGGTAAGGAACCAGTGTGAGGTGGATGTACATGCACTGCTCACGACCAAGATCTGTACGCAGTTGGCGAATTGCTTCGAGGAATGGGAGTCCTTCGATATCACCAACAGTACCGCCGATCTCGATAATTGCTACATCGAGATCATCGCTTGCAAGGCTGAGAACACATTTTTTGATTTCATCAGTAATATGCGGGATAACCTGCACAGTACCACCGAGGTAGTCACCACGACGTTCTTTGGTAATTACTTTGTGGTAGATGGAACCGGAGGTGTAGTTGTTTTTCTGAGAAAGAGGAACGTTGAGGTAGCGTTCGTAATGACCAAGGTCGAGGTCAGTCTCTGCACCGTCATCCGTTACATATACCTCACCATGCTGAAACGGGTTCATTGTGCCCGGGTCAACGTTGATATAAGGGTCGAGTTTTTGAATGGTTACATTTAAGCCTCGAGCTTTTAAAAGAACACCGATTGATGCAGCTGAAAGGCCCTTCCCTAAAGAAGACAAAACCCCACCAGTAACGAATATAAACTTAGTTTTCATTCTTTCTCGCCTACAACGTAGTTATTAAAAAATTAGTTAATGACCAAGGGTACATATATTTTTGTTTCGAACGTATCCCGTCCGTATACACTTTTTTTGAAGTTACGTCAGCCGTTGACTGTTATCTCTGACGCAACTATAACTATCAGTCCCGAATTATTAAAACGGTGACTATTTTTTTGCTTTCAAAAACCGTGAGTCACTACCCGAACTAATCAGGTAAGTAAAGCGACTTTTTGTAAAGCCCCGTGTTAATCTTTTTTTAGGAGAAACTTGAGCAATGACCCAGATTAATACTCTGGTTATTACCGGCTATGGGACGAACTGCGAGGTTGAATGCGCGCATGCTGCAAAAATTTCTGGAGCTGACCGTGTTGAAGTTAAGCATTTTTCAGACCTTATTTCCGGTGACACCAGTTTAACAGATTTCAATTTTTTGATTCTGCCGGGTGGTTTTCTTGATGGTGACGATCTGGGTGCTGCTCAAGCTGCCGCAAACCGCTGGCGGCATGCGAAAACAGAGCAAGGCGAACCGCTTCTCGATCAACTTAAAACCTTTTTTACCAATGGCGGCATTATCTTCGGCATTTGCAATGGATTTCAATTACTTGTAAAGCTGGGGTTATTGCCTGCAATTGACGAATTGTACTTTGAGCGTCAGGTTTCCTTATCACATAACGATTCTGCCCGATATGAAGATAGATGGGTGCATCTTGCAGCTAATGCAAACAGCCCATGTGTTTTTACAAAGGGTGTAGACACGTTGTATATCCCCGTACGCCATGGCGAGGGAAAAATTATTGCCAAGGATGAAGCAACACTTGCTGCTCTGCAAGAAAACAACTTAATTGCATTGCAGTACATTGACCCAGAGTCTGGCGAAGTAACGCAGGAATACCCGATGAACCCGAATGGTTCTCCGTTAGGTATTGCTGGGTTAACAGACCCTTCTGGACGTATTCTGGGTATGATGCCGCATCCTGAGGCGTATAACCACCCTACTAACCATCCGGGTTGGACTGCTGGTGAAGAAGCAGAGCTTGGCACCGTTCTAATTAAAAACGGCATAGACTACTTAAAGAGTCTGTAGCAGCTTTTTGATATAGTATCAGATGGCTCCGACTCTTGTCGGAGCCTCATTTATTTTCAGGAGTGGATATGATTCCTTGTTTTATTTGTAAAAAAGATTCGATTGGAGGCTTTACGTATGGTCTCCCAACCACTCCTCTTGCTCTTCACGTGGGGCTTTGTCCTGAACACAACACGTTGGAAAATAGAAAAGCTGCATTGCTGCACTGGATTGAGTCAACCCAAGCTAGCGTAGCAGCCTATAACCAATCTCAAATGATGCATCACACAGAGTCTACTGAGTATATATTGACTGTATACTACCTTGCTGGCGGCTCTACTGATTTCCGTTGCACCAGCTGGAATGTACCCGATCAAGCGACGCTCAACATTGTTGATGCTGCTAAAAACAGCACTTTTATACCGCTTGCTCATGTAGAGTCATTTGAGGTTGTACCGGTTGACAATCCAAACAAGTTCACTCCTAATAAAACTGCACGCGAACGGTACTCCGTGGTACGCGGCACTCCGACACAGCTTCCATAGTTTTTATATAAAATTCACTGCAACGCTCGATGAATAGTGTGTGCCCGTATTTTATTTTCTTTCTTACAAATGTATGTCGGATCAATCTGTTGTGAGTTTAATGGAAGATGATAATGTCGCCCGTGGTTACCGGAACATTGTTTGGCAGCCATATTCCTCCTAAAGTCCCTGTACAATGACAGGCGTGTGAACGTGCAACGCCAGTGCTTTTGAAGAAATTTCTAATCTGAAATAAATGTGGAATACCCGCTGCGCGCAAATGAAGCCCCCCAACAATACCTGCTATGCGCTTTTCGCCTGTGATTTCTTGAGCTTTCTGTATAATATTACCTATTCCAGAATGGCTACAGCCAGTTATTATGACAAGCCCTTCTGCCCCTTTCCACACAATCGCGGTATCGTCGCGCAAATAGTCATCCACAAATTTCGTACCGTGCTTTGCAATACCAAATGCACCACCACCTAGGAATTCAGGACTTCTTGGTATTTCTCCCAAAAACAAAAATTTTGTTCCGATACGTTGAGGTTCTTTTGAGTCTTGCACAATGAAGTGATTTCTAACTTTATTTTCATCTAACCCCGCATCAAGTTTTCTCAAAAGACTGGGATGCGCTCCCTTTATTCTCTTGCCGACATAGCGCTCAATAAAACAATCAGGGTGACATGTAAGTATCGGGCGCTCCTTTTGTCCCTTTTGGACTTTCATAAGAGCCGGAATGCCACCGGCATGATCGTAATGTCCATGCGAAAGTGCGACCTGCTTGATGTTTTCCAGCTGTATTCCAAGCGTCTCTGCATTGTTAAGGAATGCCGCGTCTGCACCGGTATCCAATAAAAGCTTTTCGTCACCGTCTTCAAGAAGTAACGAAAGTGCTTTTGACGGAACAAGATCGTCCCGATGTGAAGTGTTTTCTACAAGGACTGTTATTGTAAGCATAAATATTCCTTTTGGGCGTATTGCAATAGCGTAGTAATGTAGCTTTGCAATTACTGTTAAAAATAAAGCCTATGAAGCAAATTTTCATTCTTTATTTTTCACATCTGACCTTGACGTAGCGTAGACTTGACGCACAAATGATGCTCTATCTGTTGTCAAGATGCCATCTTGTATACTTAGTTAGCTATATTAATGCAGGATAAAGTAACGTCTGGTGGTAAATTTAAAGAAAATTTCAATAGTATTGAATCAATTGTTGCCTTTAGTATCAATCTGTTACATGTAATTTAGTTTGAAGGTGTAACAAAATAATTTTTTTGAATTTCAAAATACATGCGTTTTTCCATTGACATACAAACATAATATGCTGATTTTACCTTTTAATATTTAATGCTTAATTTGCTATAGAGGGTATAATGAACAATAAATGGTTGCTTCGTGCATGTGCTTTGTTTTTGTTATTTTTTGGTTTGATTTGTACGCCTAACTTTTCGTTTGCTCAACCTTCTGGAACATTGACTATTTTTCATGCAGGTAGTCTTACTGTTCCGTTTGCTGCAATGGAAAAAGCCTTTGAGGCAAAGTATCCAGCCGTAGATGTTCAACGACGTGCTGGTGGTTCTACTAAGCTTGCCCGACTTATTTCTGAAAAAGGACAAGAGGCAGACATCATGGCTTCTGCTGATTATGTTGTAATCAACAAGAACCTCATTCCTAAATTCGCTTCATGGAATGTGCGTTTTGCTTCTAACCAGATGGTGCTGTGTTTTACAGATAAGTCAAAGTTTGCTGATAAAATTACCAGTGATAACTGGTACAAAATTTTGCAGAACAAAGACGTTGTTTGGGGACATTCTGACCCTAATCTCGACCCTTGTGGCTACAGAGCTTGCATGGTGCTCCAGCTTGCTGAGGAATTTTATAATATTAAAAACCTTAACGCTGACTTGATCGCAAATCGTCCAGCCAAAAATGTTCGTCCAAAAGCAACTGAACTTATTTCTCTCCTCAAATCCGGTCAGATGGATTACGCGTGGGAATATCGTTCTGTTGCTGTACAGCATGGTCTTAACTTTATCACACTTGACGCACACTTAAATCTTGGTGACTACAAGCTTACTCCTTTTTATAAAAAAGCAGTCGTAAAAGTTACTGGCAAAAAGCCGGGAACCTTTATTGAAAGAAAGGGTAAATCCATTACATATGGTATTACCATGCTGAATGATACCCAAAACAAAGAAGCCGCTGAACTTTTCCTTGCGTTTATGTTATCCCCTGAAGGTGGTATGCAGATTCTCAAAGATAAAGGACAGCCACCTTTCATCCCAGCGCGTACCACAGCTGAAGGCATGAAAGATATTCCTTTATCACTTCAGAAGTACATTGAAGTAAGCAACTAGTTTTCTGGAAAAGTTTATTTGCACTGAATTAAAAAATCCGGAGTAGTGTTTTTCACTATTCCGGATTTTTATTTTTGAACACAACAAGTAGACTGTCGCCTACCTAATTTATCAAGCGCCCTGCATAATGCTCATTACTTTTTCAAAAGGCTTTATGCTCTTCTTGATTGCTATAATGGCGCAGCCTTCCCTGTTGCATCATTAAAGTCAGGTTTTGTATCCCACAATGGAATCGAAAGAACTTGATCTCCATCCAGCGGGAGTTTGTCGAGCTGAACCATATTAATATCTTGGTTATTATAGCTTCTAAAATAGCACCTATGTCGTTTAAGGTCGTATACTGCTGTCCATTGCGTGTGGTCGTATGATGTTTTCCCGTTGCTGGAAGTTTCCCGCGCAATTCCTTTCACAATGGAAATATTATTAATGAGTAAGAATGCCTGATTAATAGCAGAGTCCGTTGTATCAACCTTTTCTGCTGCATTTCTATATAACGCTGCACGTACAAATCGGGAAGGTGGTGTTAAGTCTCCCGGAATCCCGAGTAAGCCTGTACCTTGACCAATTCCATTAATTATAAATTCGTCAATTTTTAATGGCTGGCTGTTACTTGGAGTAAGGTTTATATAGTTAGATAAATTTTGTAGATGCCAAGAAAATGTAGGGGAATTGGTAAAGACGCCAACCGGATTTTCTTTAACGACAACATTTCCTCCAATTGGCTCTATAGCTAACCCTTTTCCAGTGCTGTCCATTACTACCCAATGAAGAGGCAGCACCATGTTTAACTCTTTAAACTCTACACCCACTAGCGTGATTTCGGAAATTTTTTTCTGCACATCTTCAATTGTGGCACACGAACCAAGAACAAGCGTTGCAAGCATTTGTGGCGTGACTATGTTTGCTGTGTTTTCGCTTTCTTCTTGATATTTGGCATTCCCCGGGAACCAAAAGCAACCGATATATAGCCCTTTTTCATTCACGCCATCTATAAAGAATTTTTTATTAAAGGCGTTTACTCCAAGAAATGCGTATTGATTTTGCCATGTCATTCCATCTGAATTATTTGGCGCTTGGCTTATCCAGTTCTGGGCACGCGGAACAAACAGTATGTTTGATTTTAACGGCGTTCCAAACTCCATTGTTCGAGCAAAAACGACTGAACCATCTGTTGCCTGAACCTGTATGCCTGTGCATGCCGATACTTTGGTTGGCATTACACATGCCATGCAAACTAAAATAAAAAGCAAGTATTTGAAATTTCGCATT
Organism: Halodesulfovibrio sp.; assembly: GCF_025210605.1. Classification (NCBI taxonomy): domain Bacteria; kingdom Pseudomonadati; phylum Thermodesulfobacteriota; class Desulfovibrionia; order Desulfovibrionales; family Desulfovibrionaceae; genus Halodesulfovibrio; species Halodesulfovibrio sp. The sequence continues at coordinate 130,339 of NZ_JAOARI010000032.1, forward strand.
GTTTCACCTTCTTGTTCTAAAATTAGATACAAACACGATGATTGTATCACAATCTCTTACTTAAGACCGATGAGTTCTGTGTGAATTGTGGACATAAAAAAACGGGAGCGTTAGCCGCTCCCGTTTTTTTATGCAATTTGTGACAGTTGAGTTTTTCTGCGTATCCCGTAGCACAGCATATATACAATAGGTGTATCAATAAATGCTATTGCCATTTTGACAAGCCATTGTCCGAGAATGATTTCCCCAACCGGCAAAATACCCCAGAATGCAATACTTACAAATATGGTGGAATCAATGAGCTGAGAAATGACTGTGGATGCGTTATTTCGTAGCCACAAGTGCTTCCCGTTAGTTCGGCTTTTTAGAAAGTGAAATAACCAGATATCATGTTTTTGGCTCACAAGGTACGCAACAAGTGAAGCTGCAACAATTCTTGGGGTACTGCCAATGACGGCGGAAAAGCTTTCTTGCCCATTCCAGAACGGAGCGGCTGGCAGCGCAACAGCAAGCCAGGCAATGGCAGAAGTCATGACCAGGGTTATAAAACCACATTGCACAATCTCATTGGCACATTCTTTACCCCATACCTCACTCACAACATCAGAAATAATGAATGTAATTGAGTACGCAACAACTCCGGCAGGAACAGCAAAGCCCGCTACCATAATGATTTTGCTTGAAATTAACGCGGCAACAACAAGCCCGCCAATAAACAAGCTTAACAGCAAAGCAAGTGCCTTGCGGTCAAACGAATCCATACTATGTCTCCTTGGGATCAACAGTCCTAAAGATGGGGAACATCCCCTTCGCGATCGGGAAAACAGCCCCGGGCGAATTTTTTACCTGCGCTCCACTTGCCATTTGTGTTTTAGGAAGTCAAACTAACGCTCGTAAATAAAACAACAAGGAGCAATTGCTGTGACTATTACTAAAAGTCAGGATAAAACTGACCACCTTCAAGCGTTAGGCAAAGGTGGCGAGACTACATATACGTTGGAAGGACCTCACGCCGGAATTCTTGAAACATTCCCTAACAACTACCCAGACCGTCCTTATATTGTAAGCGTTGAATTTCCAGAATACACCTCGCTTTGTCCTATGACAGGGCAACCTGATTTTGGTGTTATTGTTATGGAATATATTCCTAAAGAACGGATTGTTGAATCAAAAAGCATTAAGCTTTACTTTTTTGCATACCGTAACCATCAGTCTTTTATGGAAACAATTGCAAATACAATGCTCGAAGATTTTGTAGAAGCACTTGACCCGCTTTGGTGCCGAGTAAAAGGACTTTTCAGCCCTCGCGGAGCGACAACCCTCCATGTTTTTGCAGAACATTTTGATACTCAGGCAGAAAATATCGATGAAATTCGATCAATTGTTTCAGAGTGGAAACGCGAAAACAACCGTCACTCTTCGTAACTTTTCAGCATAGGAAAAAACCAAAGGCTCTTGCAAAGATTGCAAGAGCCTTTGGGGTTTAATTTTAGGGCAATCAGATCAAACTATGCCATTGCATTAGAAACAAGAACAAAGAGCGCAAGCAGGCATAAGGCACAAATGATCCACTGTAGGACAGCATGAATAAATGAATCGGTACGCATAATTCCCCCTGTTCGTCTACAAGGTGTCGTATTTGCCAGCAAATATTGGCGATGAAAACTGTTATCCCTAGTAATATTTGAATGTCTGTTAGTGTCTAATGGATAACATCAAATAGCGAATAACTGAACTTATTTCCCATCATTCTTGTCCGACAACTAGCCACTGCCCCCTTCTTCTTTTGTTTCGTAGTTGTCTAAAAACAACACCTCTTTTTTTGCGCAATAAATTCAATTTACTATTGAAAATCAATTCGTTGTAATCTCTTTCAATTAAAGAACCTCCCTAAAAAATAGGGAGGTTCTTTTAAAGTCATTCCTATCGCATTGACTGGGCGATTGTTTTCGCCTGAGCCATTGCGCTTGCAATATTAGTTTCTTTAACTTCTGGAGCGCCTAAGGTTCCGTCAAGAATAATGCTTTGGATGTTAGTAAAGCCAATGAATGAGAGTAAAAATTCAAAGTATGTTTTTTGGTAATCTAGCGGCGCGGTTTGTTCGCTCGCATATTCCCCACCACGCGAATAAATAACTGTGCAAGGTTTGCCTGTTACCAATCCTTGATATCCAGTTTCGGGCGAGTATGAAAATGTAAGCCCTGGCTGCGTAATTATATCTATAAAATGTTTCAATTTATATGGAATAGAAAAATTCCACATTGGTAAACTAAATAAATAGTAATCAGCTGCCTTAAATCCATCCACAAAATGTGAAACTTCATCCCATGCTTCTTTTTCTTGCGGACTATGCTCTTTTCCATGCAGCACTTTGTATTTTGCGTTAATTCGTTCATCAGTGAATTCTGGTAAATTCATACTCCATAAATCAAGAGTTGTTATGTTGCAGTCAGTGTTATGTGCCCGAAAGACTTCTAAAAATTCTTGTGCAATTTTGATGGAAGTTGATCGTTCTTTTCGTGGAGAAGATTCTATATACAAAAGAGTACTCATACTATCTCCTTACAGGAAAAATATTTCATCCTGTCAAAATGTAATTTTTATGAAGAAAATTAATGTAAATCGTTATTACAGTATACATTGTATCATCACAATTATCGTATCTCTTTTTCTAGCCTTGTCATTTATTTAAAATACAACATATATATTAGCCAAACTTTTTATGGAATATTATGTAACTATTTTTAGACTGTAGAGAAAATTCTTTTTTTAAGTAACAAAAGAAAAAGTAAATAAGTAGAAGTAACGAAAAAATCGAGTTACTATTGTAGGTCATGAATTCTGTGAATAGGAAAAAAGCAATTCAAGAAAATAGTATATTACGCACTATAAATTTATATTTAAAAAGTAGTGCTTACTACATCTATAATAGATACTGATAAAGTTTATATAAAAGGACAAGAGGCATATTATGCATTGGAAGTCTTTTTTTGCAACACCATTACGTAAGATTACATCTATTTCTATACTTACTCTTATTTCTTTATGCTTGTTGTATATTACGGTTGGTTTTTTAGTCATTGCGCCTGTCGCAAAATGGCAGTTAGAAAAACAGCTCCCTCCGCTTTTGCATCGCAAGGTGTCCGTTGGAGAAATTACGCTTAATCCGCTCACATTACGCGTGCAGTTTAAAAACGTAATTATCTCTAAAAAGGAAGCCACCGGTAATCTTTTTTCTATCGAAATGTTGGAAGCGCAATTAGCTGGTGAATCGATTTATAAACTAGCACCAATTGTAGATCATATACGCATTGTAAAACCGTATATCAGTATTACACGGCATAAAGATGACCACTTATCTATCGACGACATCATCACAGAAGAGGAAGAAGCCAGTGAAAAGAAAAAAGAGCACCCTGTTGATAAGCAGGATGCTCGGATTTTTCCATTTAAAGTGCTGAATGTGATGCTTGAAGACGGAACAATTGAGTTTAATGATGAAAAAATGGATGCGGTGCAGACGATAAGCAACCTATCGCTATCAATACCGCTCGCCTCTTCTTTTCCCGTAGATCTTAATAGGCCCGTTAAACCTCAACTCTCTATGCAAATCAACGATACGCCTATTAAAGTTGATGGAGAGGCGTATCTTTTTTCTAATAATTATCTGACTAAATTTTCATTTACGACAGACAATATTTCGCTTGCCCGTTATTGGAGATATGTACCAATTCCTTCACCAGTAGCCCTTACATCCGGTGCTCTGAAGCTTGCAATTAATTTAGGGTTTAGCCGCCCTGAAGACAAACCGATTGATTTACACTTAGACGGGGTTGTAGAGCTAACAGATATTGGCATAACTAAAATGGACAAAGAGCCAGTCCTTACTATTCCTAACATTTCTTTAGCCCTTGAAGACTTTTCTCTTGCAGAAAAAAAATTGACTCTTAAAAGCATCGAAATTGACTCTCCGTTTGTTGAAGTTGTTAGAGAAAAAAATAACGCTATCAACTGGGCAACCTATTTTACTCCAGAAAAAAAAGAGTCAACGGCAAGTAACGAGACCACAGCAAAAAATACTTCGACAAAAAAAATAGATACAAGAAGTGTTGCTGAAGCTCCCTCTCCTTCAAAAGAGCCTTCTGAAAAATCTTCCAAGGCAGAAACCAGCACCGCGAAGAACACTTCCCCATCCTCAGAGCCACCTCAGGAAAAGGAAAAGGAAAAGCCCTTCACCGTGGTGGTTCAATCTTTCGCAATAAAAAAGGGGAAGCTCACTTTCAAAGATAATGCTGTTCCAAATACATTCAAAACAACACTCGAACCTGTTGATATCAGCATTCAAGGTTTTTCTACAACGTCTACTGATCCTGCCAAAGTGAATATATCCATAGGTCAAAAAAAGATGCTTTCTGTAGAAGGAGTTGTTTCACTGTCACCTTTTAGCGCTGATTTAAAGACAGCTGTCAATAGCCTTGCTGTTCCACAATTTATGCCATACATCGCTGCGGCAATCCCAGCCAACATATCCAGCGGAACCATCACAGCAGGAGCAGCGTTAAAAATATCCACCGCGCAGCCTTCCCGTACTGATATCACAATTACAAACGGTTCTGTTAATCTACAAAAGCTTGTTGTCACAGGGAAGAACTTTCAAAAACCGCCTATCGTGTTAGGGGGGCTGACTGTTGATGGAGCAACAATCGACGTTCCAAACAAATCGATCTCTTGCGGTAAAATTAACCTTTCAGCGCCGGACATAACAGTTACTCGTACTAAAAATGGTATCGATCTGACCTCACTTTTTAGTGCTGACTCAAAAAAGGGAGAGTCTGAAAAAAACACCTCATCTCAAGAAAAAACAGATACGTCATGGAAGTTACTTATTCAGACAATTGGAATACAAAACGGTACGATAACTTTTAATGACACAGCAGTTAAAAAAAGTGTCGTGACAACATTAAAAGATCTTTCGATTACCGCCAGTGACCTCACTCTTGCTCATAAGCCATCGAAATTTGCTGTATCGTCTGGAGTTAATGGTAATAGTTCCATAAAAGCAGATGGCACATTTGCCCATTCTCCTCTTATTCTTGATACAAAAATTGACATCAAAAATTTGAATATCCCTGACTTTGCGGGGTACATTGAAGAGTATTCTGCAATCAATGTTTCGAAAGGTGCTATTTCTGCTACAGCACAAACGAAAGTATCTGTGCCGGACTCTGGAACAGCGGCGTATAGTGTGGTCGGTAATGTCACTGTAGACAATATTGCAGCTGCGAATAAGGATACAAAACAGGCAATTGGCTCTGTCGGGCAACTAGCAGTTACTAATTTCGCATTTGACTCAGCAAAAAATAGCGCGGAGATAGGCTCTGTTAGCATTACATCACCTTCAACCAGCTTTACAAAAGAACGCGATGGTTCGTTGAGCATAGTGCGTGCTGTTGAAGGAAATCCAAGCAGGACACAAAGAGGACAAAATTCACAGGCTGCCGTGAAAGCAGCGACAAGCCCGTTCGGGCTGACAATTGGAGCAATTGCGATAAAAAATGGATCAGTTACGTTTGAAGATGCTTCTATTTCTCCACATGTTGTTTTTGATATACGCGATATCTCTGCTTCTTATAAAAAATTCAATTTGCAGCGAGCCAATACTTCGCCGATTAATTTTTCAGCAACCCTTCAGGGACAAAGAATTACTATTTCCGGTGCCGTCAACCCAATGGCGAAACCTTTTGCACTCGATATTACGGCGAAGCTTGAGGATATTGGCTTACAAAAATTCAGCCCGTACACAGTGAAATATATAGCGTATCCAATTAAAACAGGAGCGCTGGACGCTCATATTCAACTGAAAATACAGCAGAACAAACTTAATGCGCAAAATAAACTTGTATTCCAAGATATGACACTCGGAAAACGTAATCCAAATTCGAAAGCGCCTGCTGCACCAATAAAACTTGGCTTATCACTCATGCGCCAACCAAATGGTAATATTCCTATCAACTTGCCAGTTACTGGCAATCTCAATGATCCTAATTTTCATATTAACCAGATAATAACTTCAACATTAATTAATGTAATCGTTAAAGCCGCAACCTCACCGTTTGCTGTTCTCGGTTCAGTTATAGGCGAAATTACCCCTGAAGAAGCAAAGTTCGTTAAGTTTAAGCCAGGCTATGCAGCTGTAACCAAATCAGAAGCGGATGTTCTTAATAAGATTGGATCAGTTTTAGCTAAAAAAACGTCACTCAAGCTGGAATGTATTGGCTATTACAGTGCAGACGCCGACACAAACGGGTTGAAAGATCGAGCTGTCGAACTTGCCGTAATCAAAAAATGGTATGACAGTCTTTCCCGCGGGACACGGAAAAATATTGACCTAAACACTGCAAAAATTCCGAAGTATAATTACGAAAAATATCTGGAACAAGCGTATGAAGACGCACCTTCAAGAGGTGTTGATAAACGCCCGAGCGGGTTGTTTGGATATGATGACCAGACCCGAAAGCAAATGGAAGAATACTTACGCAGCACTGCCGATACTTCCCCAGAAGCGTTGAAAAAATTGGCAGAAGATCGGGCAAATGCTGTACGTGAGACCATACTCAAACGTTATCCGAACCTAAAAGACAGAGTTAAAGCAGTCGTAGGCGGAAGTGCTAAAAAAGGTGTGCCGAAATCGGCTGTTGAATTGAAAATATCCCAGTAAGCGTTGACCATAAAAAAGAGGCGACCCGCTATCGTATGGGTTGCCTCTTTTTTTATCGTCTATCCTCTTAGATGCTGCGCTATAAAGTAGTTAATCTTCATATGCTGTTTGAGCTTTTATACTCGCCCAACACTATAGCTCTGTATGGAATTATGGTTTTGCTGATTGCTTTACGCACAGCGTTTTAAAGTATGTTTTTCCATCCTTAGCAAACCGCTCTACTCCGTGAATGTCACTTTCATAACTAGGGAACGTATTTTCAAACGCTTCTCTTGCTGTCAGATATTCTAAAATTGGCAATGCGGTAGCATCAAGCATTTCTCCACCCATTAAAATCGGAATACCGGGTGGATACGGAACCAGCATCACGGCGAGAACGCGATTACGTAATTCGGCAAGGGGTACAAACTCAACGTTACGCTTCACTACCTGCTGATAAGCATCGGAAGGTTTCATGACCTGATGCGGTATGATCTCAAAAGCATCATGCATTTTCCCAAGCAAATCATGCTGTTTGTAGTATTCATGAATTGCGTCGCAATGTTCACGCAACCCCACATGGGCGTAATGTTCTGGATGCTGTTTAACAAGATTTGGGAATACTTCTGAGAGCGGAACGTTGTTGTCGTATCGTTCTTTAAACTTCAATAGTGCTGTCAGTAGGGTTCCTTGCTTGGCTTTTGTGGTGCCAATGGAGTTGAGCATTAAAAAAGAATAGTAATCTGTTTTTTCGCATACAATGCCATGATTGATAAGATAATTAGTCACAATCATGGCAGGTATGCCCTTACGCTGATACGAGCCATTTGTTTTCAAGCCCGGAGTTGTGATCGTAAGCTTTATAGGATCAAGCATGACAAAGTTGTCTTCAATATCGCTAAAGCCATGCCAGTCATCTTTGGACGAAAGAATCCACGGTTCCTGCGTAGAGCTCAAATATTCTGGTGGTACTTTTGTAAACGCAACGTGATTATTTTCATATTTAACTTGCTGTGGCTGCCACATGGAAAAGAACCAGCTACCTTTTTCTTTCATCTCCATAGCAATGCTGGCTATACGTTGTCGCAGCACAACAGCATCATATAAGCAATCAGAAAGAAGTACTGTTCCGCTATCTTCAACAATCTTGGTCGCAACATCTAAAGAAGCAATCATGCTGTACTGAGGGGAGGTAGAGCCGTGCATCATATACGACTCATTCATCTCCACTGGATTGATAGAAACATGGCTTCCATTTTTCACATGCAGCATAGAGGCTTGTGAAAATGCCGTCAGTAATTTGTGGGTGGATTGAGAGCAAAAAATAGGCGGGTGATTTTTGTGTTGCGTTTCTGCCATGCCAAAATGATTAGCATACATCGGATGAAATTTAGCATACGCGTACCATGCTTCGTCAAAATGCATATTTTGGACGCTATGCTCAAGCTCATCTTTAATTGTCGATACGTTGTAGCATAGTCCGTCATAGGTTGAGTTTGTCAATGCAGACATGACAGGGCTATGTTTTCGTTTTGAAGCTGGAATAATCGGATTTTTATCGATATTTTTTTGAATTGTGCTTTTATTGAATTCAGTCAGCCTACATGGACCAATAATGCCTAACTGGTTTCGTCGTGGCTGCATGTAGACAGGGTAAATGTCTGTGATAACCATCGCATAGTTAAGCGATTTATGGCAATTACGGTCAACAATAGCGATATCATCACGAACAGCCTGCGACCGCCAGATTATCTGATTAGCATTTGAGGTTCCGTTCAGCACATAGAATGTAAAATCTGCGCCAAATGTTTTTGCAGAGTTTTTCTCAGCGTCACCTGTCACACCGCTATGATCGAGCAATGATCCTAATTCTGGTACTGAAATAGATAGATCTGAGCGGAATACATTTTCGCCAAAAAATTTATGCATGCCGACACCAGCAGGGCTTTTAAGAAAACCCTCTCCCCCCATATGACCGGGGGTGTGCCATGCATATTTATATGCTTCTGCATATTGAACAAGCGCAGAAAAAAAGACAGGATTAATACGCTTAATATATTCTATCAATAACGTTTCTATCCTGCCTGCTAAAAAGTCGGCAGTATCTACGTGCTTCAACAACAATTCATCAAGCATGGACAACATTTTTGTCGTAATTTTTTCTTTTGTTTCATCATCCATAAGAAGACAGATTGGTATCTGCTTATTACGGATACGTATTTCTTCAAGTAAAGCTTGAGGTTTTCCACAACTCCCCTTCACTTCTTGGGCAATGTCCCAGTCGATGACTATGACACCAATATCTGCGCGGCTATGAACAATCTTGGCGGCATCGCTGTAGCAGTATGCACGCACCACACTGCAATGCTGCTCTTCGATGAGAAAGCCCTCTAATTCTCGAACCCGTTTGCCTGCATCATTTTTCATATCAAATAGACCGGAGACGATGAGTACCGGCCAATCTGCCTTTGTAAGCTTCATGTCACGCTCCTGCGTTCAATACGATTATTCACGATTACCTTTTTGATACGCAAAAACCAAAGAGTATGCCGCAAGTGCGAGCATAATACACACAACAACCATCCATAGTTCGGCAAAGTCCGCCGAGACAAAAGCAGAAATCAGGAACACGGAAGATAGTGAAGCGATGGTGATGTCAAAAACCGAGTGGTTTCCGCTTTCAAACCCCTTTTTAATAAGTGCAATGCCAGACCAGAAATATGGAAACAAAACCAAAAGTACTGAGATGGTGACTGTAAGATTAAAGGCTAATGCGATGTTACTACCAAAGAACATCAGCGCTATTTCAGTACAAGTCATCAATACAGCATTTACAAGCAGCCCACGACTGCCGACTTTGTATTTATTTGTGTACGAGTAAATTTTAGGAAGAAAGCCATGATCTGCGCTTGTCTTTGCTGCGCTGACAACAGAAAGGTTCCAAACAAGAAAGCTGGAAAGACAGGCGATTGCCATCACTAACGATGAAAGTTGTCCAAGAAGCTTAGAACCAAAAATATGGGCGATAGATAATGAAAACGAGGCGGGCTGCGCTTGAATAACCTTTGCAGTAAACATACCCTCAATCACAGTAGTTGAAATAATGTAAAGTACTGCAACAACGAGGAAACCAACAATTGTGGCGATGGGAACATTTCTTTTGGGGTTGTTCACCAGTTCATAATTGTTGGCGACAGCCTCAACACCTACATAGGAAAATAAAAGAACAGCAAAGCCAGAAAGAACAGCTCTGCCCTGCGGCAAATGTGAAACATTCCAATTTTGTTCAAAAAGTGAAACGTCAAACGACATCCAACCAAATACAGCCGTAATTACAACAGACAATAGCAAAGCAGTCACGGAGCATGAGACAACCATTGTAATAAATTTTGCGCCGCGTAGTGCAAGAAAAGTAAATACCCAAATGAGGGTAATCACCACGCAGCCAAGTACTATCGGATGGTTTAGAGAAGGTACAAAGTATGTCAGATACCCCAATCCAGCAATTAAGATCGAAACATTCGAAATAAGGTTAGAATATACATAAAACAATCCACTTTTAGCTCCAAGAAGTGGATTAACGTATGCAGACAACGCCGTTGGGCTTGGATTATCAAATAGCGCTCCAGCTCGAACATACACTAGCGTAAGGCAAAATGCCCCTGCCGTAACAAGTAGGAATGATAACAAGGTAATTGAGCCTACAGCAGCAAGCTGTTGTGGAAGCGCAATAACACCACTGCCTGCAAGACTGGCAATAATGAAAAATGTTGCCCCTACAAGTCCTAGCTTGTGTTTCGATGTGTCCATACCGCTCCCTATCTCAAATTGTTGAGAAGCCGCTGTAGGCTTAAATTATGGTATCTATCTATAAGTCTACAAAAAAACTCTTGTAGACTGCACTAACGCTTTACAGGGCAACATGCTGTTGCATCATTAGCTTCCTTTTTTGCACAGTTTGAACAGCGAAACGCATACTGTATTTTAAAGTATAGTGTCTCTTTCTTCTGTGATTTGTCTGCGAAAATGCAGAGTTGTACTGCGCAATTGAGAGAAGTTCATATGAAAAACTGTTGGGTATTTTTGTATTAGGCTAAATGTAAAAATGCCTGCTCTTTCTACTTTACTGATATTTTTCAAAATAAATTCCTGTTAATTTCTGACGTGCTATATAGCACAACTCAACAAAATGACATTTATTAGAAAACGTTGCTTGACAGCCGTCTGCATTCAGTTTTAAACAGGCTTCACATAATGATAACGGATTTCATTTTCATCAAAGAATTCTAGCCTCCTCACAATCACAATTTTTTTGTACATCTTCTCGCCAAAGAATTGTGCCGTAATTTGTGATTGCATACCCCGCGTTGGCTGCTTTTCTCAAATTGATGATAATGAATTTCATTGTCTGTTTCTAATCTGTCTTTGGAATACATGAATTAAGAAGGTAAATTTAATGAAACGCTTTATCGTTTTAGCTCTTGCTGCATGCATGATTTTGAGCGCTGCGGCAGGTGCATCTGCTACTGAATTTAAGGTTTCTGGCTCCATGTGGGCTGGATATGACTATGTTAACATTGATAGCTCTTCAGATGATACCAACAACTTTATCCAGCGTATGGATACTCAAGTAGATATCATCGCGACAGAAAATCTTTCCGCCACCACTCTCTTCCGTATTGAACAAACATGGGGTCAGTCTGGTAATAACCTTGGTGCAGGCTCTGGTGGTGCCCTTGGCGCTGACGGCGTTAACGTAAGCACTCTTCGTGCGTATGTTGACTTCCTCGTGCCTTCAACTTCTTTGAAAGTTCGTGCAGGTATTCAGGGTCTTGGTCTTCCGGGCGCAGTTACTGCATCCAGCGTGCTTGACAACGATGTGGCTGCGATTGTTCTTTCTCAGTCTTTTGATTCTGTTGAATTGACCGGTTTCTTCGCACGTCCTTACGACAGCACTGGTAGCAATTCTTCTACCATGGATCTCTTCGGTGGTGTTGTGGCTGCTGATCTTGGTGTTGCTACAATTTCCCCTTACTTCATGTTCGCAAACGTAAGCGGCTCTGTTGATGCAGACGGTAACATCTTCAACGATGATCTGTACTGGGCTGGTATTTCTGCTGAAGCTGCTCCAATGGCTAACCTTGCACTCGCATTCGACGGCGTATACGGTAAAGAAAGCGGTAAAGATGCTGGTTTTGCTCTTGCAGGTAAAGCAGCTTACACTACAGAGTTCATGGTTCCTGCACTCGTAGCTTGGTACGCTTCCGGTAATGATGACGACGGCGAAGGTCGTATGCGTAGCATTGACGATGACGATTTCTCCATGACTACTCTGATTGGTGCTGGCGCAATGGGTCCAGATAGCGACAACGTTTTCGGTAGCGCTCTTGGCAAATGGGGTGTTGGTCTTCAGTTCGAAGAAATCAGTTTCGTTGAAAAGCTTAGCCATACCGTTCGTGTAACATACGTACGCGGTACTAATGATGCCTCTGAAGATATCACTAATTGGGGTGATGACGACAGCGCAACTGAGTTTGACGTATCTACAATCTACAGCATGTATGACAATCTCGACCTCCTCGTTGACTTTGCATACGCAGTAACCGACTTTGATTCTGGTGCTGCTGCTGACGTAGATAACGTATTCAAAGCTGCTGCGATTGTTCAGTACAATTTCTAAAAACTAACTAGCTATTCCAAATACAGACAATAAACAAAAGGGTCACTTCGCCAGTGACCCTTTTTTATGTATCGATGTAATACTTAATTTTTACCAGACAAAGCACAATATGCAGCTCTGTCATCAAAAAGAGGTTATTTTATATGACCGCAATCCAGTATTTCATAAGCACTTTTGAAAAGCGGGGATGAAATAAGAAAGTCTGCGGAAGAGCGGTTGCTTGCTGTAGGAATATTATACAGAACAGCCAAACGAAGCAGCGCCTTTACATCTACATCGTGAGGCTGTGGCTCCATCGGGTCCCAGAAGAAAATCAACACATCAATTTTACCTTCAGCAATTAGCCCACCGAGCTGCTGATCGCCTCCAAGAGGACCTGACTTCATTTTATAAACGCCCTCAAATGGCTCCATCTCCGCTTCAGCAGTTTTTTCTTGCAACCGCTTTTCAACCATTCCACCTGTTGTTCCCGTTCCGAACAAGTTATGGTTAACGAGTATATCAAAGTGGCAATCAACAAATTCCAACATTGTTTTTTTACAATTATCGTGAGCAACAATAGCAATATTCTTCGTAAGTTCCATAACACCCTGTTCCTGTGTAGATTGTGACGGAGTAAAATTAGATATCTGCTCTATATAATTACACGTATTGTCTGCAACAACAATAGAATATCTGCGGAATGTTACGGTGATGTGAATGCACAACGGCAATCGATACGTATTTATTCGACTATTGTCGCTGCCCTATTCTTGAACTTTATCTAGAATACTTGCATCCCATTTGTAGTCTTTAAAACTGATTCGATACAATGTTGAATATAGAACCGGACACAACACGAGTGTTAACCCACTGGCTACTGTGAGTCCTGAAACCATCAGCACAGCCATAGGTCGCCACATTCCCCCACCGGAAATGATAAGTGGAACAAGCCCGACGATTGTTGTAATTGTAGTCATGATAATTGGTCGTGAGCGTTGTAAACCGGACAAAATGAGGGCATCACGAATATCAATATTTTTGCGCGAAAGCACATCTATCCTGTCGATAAGCATAATAGCATTGTTCACGATGATACCCAGTAAGCTTATCAAACCAAGAAGTGGCATGAATCCAAATGGTTGCCCTGTCAGTAACATCCCCGGTGCTACGCCTATCATCATCGGCGGCAGAGTAAGTAGAATAATTAATGGCTTTCGCACAGAGTTAAATTGCGTCACGAGAACAAGAATAAGCAGTCCCATCGCCAGCGGCATGTTTGCCATCAACGCAGTTTGAGCTTTTCTACTCTCTTCATCTTCGCCGCCAACTTCAAGACTGTAGTTCAACGGCCACTTGTCCGATTCCATCAATGCATTCAGTTCTGGTTGAATATCACGCAAAACGTCAGATGCGTATCGTCCGACAACATCTGCCATAACAGTCATTGTTCGCACTTCATCACGTCTACGCACATTCGAAGGCTGCCATATAAAATATGCACTGGCGACTTGTGCCAGAGGCGCGCTTAATTTTTCAGCGTAAGAATAGACATTCATGCCCGGAATTTTGCTTGCCTGATCTCGATAGTCATCATCCGAACGCAACACAATAGGGATAACTGTGTCACCATCGCGAAAATCAGAAACATGCAGCTCAGACATCTGCATTTGCATGGACATCGCAATATCTTGGCTGCTTAACCCTGCACGCCGTGCTCTATCCTGATTAACATTGATAACAAATTCTTTCGTCCATTCGCCCCAGTCGTCCCATACAACAGTCACGCCTTCTTGAGCTTCAAGAATTTTTCCTATCTGTTCACGCAAGTTGTACAAGGTTTCTATTTTATCGCCCGCAACTCGCAACTCAATTGAAGCACCAGCAGGAGGTCCCAGCATCATCTTTTTTAACCTGAAACGAGTATCTGGGAAATTTTCTACAAGTTCATGTTCTGTTTTTTCCATGAAACTATCGAGATGTTCGAATGAATCGATATTTACGATCAACGTTGCAAGGTTTTCATTTTGCTGTTCCAAATCCAGCGGTAAATACCAACGGGGACCACCCGTTCCTACAAACGTAAGTACAGATTCAAATTCATCTTGCTTCATCAAAAATTGTTCTAGCTTGTTGTAACGTCGTCCTGTTGCACGAATATCTGTTCCGTATGGTTGCCAGAAATCAATCATGAATTGCCCACGCTCGTTAGGTGGGAAAAAGATATTCGGCACCATTCTAAACCCCGCCATTGCAAGTCCAAACGCACCAAACACAATAAGTAGCGTGATAAGCCGCTGCCGCAAAGCATAGGTAAGCAATGTTCGATACGCGTTGTAGATTTTACTAGAAAAGCTCTCTTTTTTTTGCTCAGGCTTAAGCAAGTAATAGCACATCATGGGAACCATGGTCATGGAAAGCATCCATGATGCGACTAGTGTCAGTGAGATAACGACGAACAACGATACACAGTATTCACCAGCAGAACTTGGGGCTAGTGGAATAGGCAAAAAAGCAAAAATGGTTGTTAAACTTGCCGCAAGCAGTGGAAAGGCAAGCTCTTTTGCCGTACTGAACACAGCCTTTTCTCTATCTTCCCCAGCCCCCATTTTTACGAGTATATTTTCGCTGACAACAACACCGTTATCTACCAGTATCCCTAGAGCAATAATCATCGCGGCTATAGATATTCGTTCCAACATCACATCAAAAAATGGCATGAAAATAAGAGCCGTAAGCATTGCCATTGGCACTAGCGCTCCACAGATTATGCCCACGCGGAAGCCAGCGAAAAGAAGCATTATGATGATGACAAAGAAAAAAGCCTGCGCCAGATTTATAAGAAAATCAAAAATCGAAGTTTGAACGTATTCCGGTGTATATATAGCCATCTCAAGATTGAGACCGGCTGGAAGTTCGGCATTAATCTCCTTAAGTAACCCTTTTAGCTCTCGACCTAATTCGATGATATTATTCCCCACCTTCATGCTGACAGCTAACAGAATGGCAGGCTTGCCATTGTATTGCACCATGATTGTGGGAGGATCAACAAAGCCACGCTTAATATCAGTCAGATCAGAAAGTGCTACGCTTTCTTTACCACCAGGAAAGCGGAGAGAAAGGTTGCGTATGTCATCTACATTATTAAATTCACCAGTAGAACGTATGTTAATTCGCTCTGGGTCATCATAGACTTGTCCGCTAGGCTTGATGATGTTTTGTGCTTGAATAACGGATGCCAGCGCAAAGGGACTAATTCCTAACTCAGCAAATCGGGCATTGGAAAATTCTATAAAAATGCGTTCTTCTTGCTCACCCCAGAATTCAACTTTGGAAACCTTATTGAAACGCAAGATTTTGTTTCGGATGATGTCAACTTCATCCTTCATTTCGCGATAAGTAAAGCCATCACTGGTGAGCGCAATCAAAAACCCGAAAACATCACCAAATTCATCGTTAACAAATGGTACAGAAGCTTCTGACGGAAGAAACGGGCGTGCATCATCAACCTTGTTACGTAATTTTTGCCACACGGGAGCGACATTTCGGATGCTTTCCTGAATATTGACTTCAATGATGGATAGCCCCGTCAGAGATTGCGACTCCAAGTAATCAATTTCGCCCATCTCGCGAATTTTTTCTTCTAACTTGTCAGTCACAAGTTCTTCAACTTTTTGCGGAGAAGCACCGGGGAATTGTGTTGTAACGACAGCAGTTCTCACAATAAAGTCGGGGTCTTCCTGCCTTGGAATTGTAGCAAGAGTTATGACACCAGCTACCGCTATGATGACGAATATAACCAGAGACGTAATATTATTTCGCAGACTCCATTCCGTAATATTCATATGCTGCGTCCCTATTGCTTCTCTGGTCGTACTTTTTGACCATCTTTAAGACTGTGCACACCCCTAATCACTACAAGCTCTTCGGGCTTCAGTCCTTCTTGTATTACCACCCCGCCTTCCCCCGGAATACTCACTGTAACAGCTCGCTTGTGGACTGTATCGTCTTTAGGATCGACTACCCATACGCATCGTTTTCCATCTGGAAGACTGAATATTGCGGCAGATGGGACTGTTACCAGTCTATATCTTTCCGCTTGCGTAAAGTTGAACGTAACTTCTCCCACCATGCCGGAACGAATCCGCTTATCCTTCTCCCCAATGCTTATTGTTACAGGAAATGTTGAGGTTTCATTCGATCGGACACCTACCTCCTTAACAGTCCCCGGTAGTTTAACTTCGCGGAACACATCAAAACGGACGGTGACTGGTTGCCCTAACTTGACCAGCGCTATTAACCGATCCGGAACACCTATATCCATTTCCAGCATTCCTCTGGAGTTGAGAGTAGCTACAGGTTCTCCGATGACAACATTTGTATGAACTTCTGCCGGAACAGAGCTGATCGTACCAGCTTCCGGCACGTAAAGGCGGGTGTATGAAAGGTTGCGTTCTGCAATAGCAATCCGTTCTCGCTGCGCAGCTGCCTTTGCAGTGGTCGAATCCAGATACGCTGCGGCTAAATCGTATTCGCTCTGGCTAATTACATCCTGCTTTACCAATGTTTTTTTTCGGTCATAGTCCAGCTTGGCATTGCGTAATTCAGCAAGAATATCATTTAGTGAGGCTTTAGCCTCTCGCATTTCTAGCTGGTAGTCAGTCGGGTCAAGTTCTGCGACTAGCTCACCTTTAGTCACTTTTTGTCCGACCTTAACAGGCAGGTCGATAATCATGCCGTTTACTCGAAAAGAAAGAATTGTTTCGAGAACATCCTTAGCAGTACCAGATGTAGACCATGTGCGTGTTTTTAAAATATCCGGAACTTGATAGACGATGACTCTTTTGGGAGGAAGCACCTCTTCCACTTCGTCACTGCATCCGGTTAGCCCGACAGTACTCATCACTAAAAACAGCAAAAAATATACGCACTGCCGTATTTGCATAATTCACCCTCATACCCCGTTATGTGTTGTTCGCACTACAAAACTTTAATTCTTTCAAAAATAGCAAAGCGATATTTCTGCAACAACTATATCTTCATGGGGAATTGTCTTTTATGCTTTTCATAAACAGGCAAATAATACGCAGCAAAACTCGAAGATCACATTGTGGAGAGCACAATGCTTTATGGTGTATAAAACGTCTTATCAGTTGTATTCGATAATACTGTAAATTTTCAGTCATCGGCGAATAAGATAACAAAGTCCCCCTGTACTCCGATCAGCACAATAACCAGAGGCAACAATGGACCCTATAATTTTATCCGCAACATTCATGTTAGGATTGCTAGCTCACCGCATTCGCCTGCCCGCTTTGGCAGGGTTTATTATTGCTGGTTTTATTTTGCATACAATGGGGTTTACAGCATCTGAGAATATCAAAACGGTGGGCGATCTTGGTGTCACCCTGCTCCTCTTTACAATCGGACTGAAGTTAAAAATCAAACAATTGCTCCGACCAGAGATATGGGCAACCGGCACCATTCATATGGTCTGCACGGTGCTTTTTTTCGGAGCAATAATTCATGGTCTAACGCTTATCGGCTTCCACTATTTTGCGAACCTTTCCCTAGGCTCTGCCCTACTTTTAGGATTTGCACTGAGCTTTTCCAGCACGGTGTTTGCAGTAAAAATTATGGAAGAAAGCGGAGCTGCAAATGTTCTCATCGGCAAATTAGCCATCGGTATTCTTATCATTCAGGACGTTCTGGCGGTCATTTTCATCACCTGTTCGTCTGACTCTCCTCCCACTGTATGGGCGCTTGTTGTCATTGCTCTACTGCCCGTTGCACGCTGGTGCTTCAGTTACATTTTAGATCATACTGGTCATGGAGAGTTGCAAGTTCTTTTTGGTATGGCGCTCGCTTTAGCAGTTGGCGCCGGTGTTTTTGATCTTGTTGGTCTTAAGGCAGACCTTGGCGCACTCGTTATGGGAATGCTGCTTGCTACGCATCCGAGAGCAAGCGAATTATCCGATTCATTATTAAGCATTAAAGATTTTATGCTAATCGGTTTTTTCTTAAATATCGGATTAGAAGGACTGCCGGATATTACCACACTAGTGCTAGCCGTACTGCTTGTCTTATTCATTCCACTCAAAAGTGCTTTATTCCTTTTTTTGTTTACTCGATTCGATTTAAGTGCCCGCACATCGTTCATCACTTCCATGACGCTGACAAATTACAGTGAGTTTGGACTTATTGTTGGTGCTGTGGGTGTTTCCAGCGGCTGGTTAGAAACAAAATGGCTTATGATTATTGCAATTGCATTGTCTTTATCTTTTATTGCTGCGTCGCCCCTTAATATGTTTGCGGAAGAATTGTTTGAAAAATGCCGTAATGTGCTCAAGCGGATTGAAACAGATAGCCCGCATCCAGACGAAGAACGCATTCCAGCAGGCGTTGCATGGCAAATTATTATTGTAGGAATGGGGCGCGTAGGCACGCAAACGTATGACATCTTACGCGAGTTTTTCGGCGACATAATACTAGGAGTAGATGCTGACCAAGAAAAAGTTCTTCAGCATAAAGAGCTTGGGCGGGATGTTATCTACGTTGATGCGGCAGACGGCGATTTTTGGCGAGGTCTTGCTGAGCTTGGTTCTGTACAGATCAATGTACTAACTATTCCAAGTTTAGAAACAAAACTATATGCCATGAACATGGCAAAAAAAGTAGGATTAGGGGGTAAATTTATAGCAGTAACAGAATATGATGATGAGCTTGATGTATTGCGGGAGCACGGCGCAGACTTCGCGTTTAATACATATGACGAAGTCGGAATCGGTCTTGCCAGCGATATTTACGGTTGTTTAGATGCTGCTGGTATAGTGCTGCATAAAATTAGGCATATTGAATAGCATTCGTCTCAGAGTATTGCTAACTAGTTTTTTGTTTTTTGCAATAACCCAAATGCAATACGTATACTACAGTATAAAATGTAAAAGGGCGGAGGATAAAGCACAACCTCCGCCCCACTCTCTATGAATGCTCTTTCTCTAAATATACACCCAATGCATATATTAACAAAAGGAGCAACTCAAACTTACATAAATTTTTATCTTTATTTCCATGATAATATCATTATTATCACTGCAAAGAATATTGCATAGATAGCCAAAAAGCTTATTAATTCACTCACCATTCAGCAATGCATTAAAAAAACATTTTGTAGTGCGTTATAACATCAAAATAATACCAACGAAAGCATCTAACCTAAATTTTCAAAAGCTGTGATATCGTGCATAAATATGCTAGGTTAGATTGCACCTCCTGCGATTGTTCCAGCATTTGCACTTCAATTTATATATATGCATAAAAAAGCGCCCCCATTTCTGGGGGCGCTGTTGTTGGTTGTTTAGTTAGGATTAGTCATCTGCTTTAGGGTGGATAGTCAAAGCATTCTCAGTTACGAGAGGAGCGCCTTCACCTTCAGCAGGAGTGTATTTAAACTTAATCTGAACTGCGTTCTGACCGTCGATTAAGGAGCCAGAATCAAGCATAAACAACTCTTTGTCAAAGGCAAGACTCAGAGCGTCTTTTACAGGTGTTGGTGTCATGTTAGTAAGCTCATTAAACTTAGGTTTAATGTTAAGACCTACACCAGCTGATTCACCGAAGCCTGTTTTTACGTGTGGAGGAATGATAGGAGGAACTGGGTTAACAATCTCAGCAGTCCATTTTTCCTGATCTCTGTCCGCTACATAGCATGGGAGACCTGCAAGAGAGTTCCAAGACTTTACAGTCAGCTTCACTGTTGTAGTAAGAACTGACTTATCACTATCTTCTGAAAGCTTAACTGGCTGCATTGCTTCCATTGCAATAGACTGTGGTAAGCCTTCTGCGCCAGCAGCTACGATGTAAAGAAGTGTGCCATTTGCATTTTCTTCTTCTTCTGGATCTGCTTCAACTGCTGGTTCGCAAGCGCCGATGCATTCACCGTCTTTGAACACGCTAGTACGCAGTGCAACACGTTTTGCTTCCTGACCATTTTCACGAGAACGAAGTTCTAACTGAGCAGAAGCGCCACCCTGCATCATGCTTAAAGTGGAACCGTTGAATGTTGCATTCACGTCTTCATCTTCTGCTTTAGCTTTGTAAGTAACGCTAAGGTTGCCGTCTCCATCTACCATGTAGATTTCTTTGAATGCATCAGTTGGGTTACCAATGTAAGCAAACTCGAAGCCTGCAGGTGCGGTAACTTTAGCAACGAGCGTATCAGCTGCATGCAGGTGACCTGTTGCTACGATGTCGTAAGAAAGGAGTTTCTCAAGAAGCTCACCAGTAATGCGGAAGTAAGCATCTGCTGCTGCGCCATCTTTAAGAGCAAGCAAGGTAGGTTTAGTAAGATCTACGTCACCACCCTGAGCTTCTGCGCCGTAAACTTCATAAACCTGAGATGCTGGAAGAGCAGCACGTCCGATAGGGGCTTTGAATTTTCTGTGATGCTTGAAGCTAGAGATAGATACGTCGAAGCGATCAAGGTAGTTTATGCAAACTACTAATGGATCAGTGTAGCAACCGTTAACAGGGTTGAATGTAAATGTAACTTTTTGACCACGAACAATTTTGTACTCTTCAGGAGTCAATGAGTAGTAGAAACGTTGTGTTTCTTCAAACTCGTCACCAACTTTTACGATTCTGCCGTAACGAGTTTTCAACTTACCGCAAGAAGGAAGTGCTGCAACAACGAATTTACCTTTGTTATCACAAGCGTCGCCGCATTTGTTTGCTTTAGAAACAACATCGAAAACGAAAGGTCTTGGGCAATGTCTGTCGTATGGCATTACGCAGCATTCTTTCACTGGGCAGCACCATGCTGGAGGGTAAACACGACCGCGTTTCAATCCGATTGTGTATACTTCGTCGGTAAGTACGTCGTCTTCAGTGAGGCAAGTAATGGCTTGGTCGTACTCAGGACCAAGTACTGGACGCATTGCTTGTTTAACATCTTCGAATTTAACATCTTCGAAGCTTTCAAGCTTGCGGTAGTTCCAGTATGCGATGTAGCACACTGTTTTTTCGAGAGCTTCTCTGTACTCTGGGGTATTGCATGCAAGACCTTCTTCATCAGAACCCATGCCAAGCAAGAGAGCCTGAGCAATGTATTCGTACTTAACGAGGTCTAAGCAAGGGTTGCCAAGAGGATCAGGTAAAGCATCGATGCACATTACGCAGCAAATAAGTTTTCTTACTAAGTTCTGTGCTTTTTCGAATGGAACTTCTTTGTCTACAACCATGTCATGCACGATTGTGTTTGGCAGAGTCAGGTAAACTTCCTTTGCATCCGGGGCAAGAATTGCACGGAGTTCACCTTTGAAAGCGCATGATGGGTCGTCGCACTCGTCGCATGATGATGAAGAATCACCACAAGGTTCGCAACCACTTCCATCACAATTGATTGCACAATTAAACTGCTTACCGCCTTTGGAGAACAAGAACACATTTTTGGTGCGATCAAGTTTCGCAAGCGCATCTTCATCGAAAATGATGCAGCCATCATCGTTAGTTTCACCAACAAGCAGGGCTTTGTCTTTATACTCATGTTTTTTGTATTCTTCACGCAAGCAATCAAGCTTTGCGAATACCTTAGCACCCGCAATAGGCGCACCGGAAACACAACCGCGTAGTGTTTTCATAGGCGGTGGACAATCGTCGCTACCGCTACTACCGCCACAAGCTGTCAGGGCGAATGAGAGTGCGATCAACGCAACCATAAACAGTGCTTTTTTCATTGTTCATCCTTTTCTAAATTTCAATTAACCAGTTGAGACTGTAAAACCACTAACTTCCCAACTGATTAATTTCATTACACAAGAAGTAACAATGATAAAATTCTTACAGAATATAATAGAAAGAAACAAAGCCGCTAATTCAGCTATGAGGAGCAAAATAACACGTATTTTTAATAATAAATATACAGAAGTAGATTCTATTTTATTGTCGTTAGATTAAAATAACAGTTAAATAACATTATTTTTATAAAAACATCATTAGAACTCCACTCTTAACAATATTTTACCTTAAGTTTTATGCACTATAATTGTAAAATATCATTAGATTAGTTTTGAAATAGAATTGATATGTATAAAGAGAAAGGCACAATATATAACAGCAAGACTCTTTATGTATCGTGACTGCATTAGTTCTGTTATATTCAACGTTATTATTACGATAATTTCACATTACAGATTCTGTCAGCCCGCAGGATATGTAACGCTTTACTTGTACGTAAGTTAGCGCTTACACTGATTTCTAATACAAAAAGCATAGTATGTCTGATAGTTACGGGACACGCCTACCAACAAGGCGGTATCATGTAGTTTGAATAATGGTTATTTTAGCCAGCCGTCGGATAACTAGTAGAAAGGATTTATATATGGTTACAGTACATGAAGTAGACAGTGTTGAGATATTAAGCCTTCAAGATAACTATATTGATGCGCTAGCTATGGACAACTCTGATGTTATCCAGCGCCCTTCTTTATTCTCGCCTGATAGCGCCCATGAGGGCGTAGTGTCGAACGGACCACTTGCTGAACATGGCTTTTCGTCATTGATAACCGTAGAGTTTGAAGGTCAACGCAAGAGCATGCTCTTCGACTTTGGTTGCTCCGACAATGGCGCGTTATACAACGTAGATCTACTTTCTATCGATTTAACACAGGTCGAAGAACTAGCGCTTTCGCATGGGCATTTCGATCATTTTGGAGGCATGAAGCAGCTTGTTGAACGTGTAGGTAAAGACTCTATACCGCTTGTTGCTCATCCTTCTGTATTTAAAGATAGATACGTTCGAACACCGATGGGCTTAAAATTGTCTTTTCCGTCACTTGTAAAAGAAAACGTGCGTTCCATGGGCGCATCCATTCATGAAACAACAGCTCCATTACCTATGCTGGATGGATATGCTTTGTTCCTTGGCGAAATCCCACGAGAAACTAATTTCGAAAAAGGAATGCCAAACGCTTATTGCCTTAAAGATGGCGTTGAACAGACAGATGCTATCGAAGATGATTCTTCGATGATTTTTAACGTAAAAGATAAAGGACTGGTTGTACTTTCCGGCTGCGCCCATGCCGGAATAGTCAATACTGTCAATCATGCCATTAGCGTAACAGGCGTATCAACAGTACACGCAATTATGGGAGGATTTCATCTTTCTGGTCCGTATCATGAGCAATTTATCGAACCTACCATTTCTGCTCTACAGGCATTTAATCCTAGCTATATTATTCCCGCACATTGCACAGGCAGAAAAGCCACACTCGCAATAGAACGCGCCATGCCAGAGGCATTTATCTGCAACATGTCCGGAACTACCTTGCGATTTTAGAATGGCATTTATATGTCCAAAAAAAGCTGCATGTATTCATGCAGCTTTTTTTTTGGACATAATATTTAGTGGTCATTGTTGAAACTTTGCTGAACATCGTAACCTAACCTATCTATTTTCATGTAACACTATTTGCCGTAACCGTTTTAGTGAGTGCACAATAAAGATGCCCCTGCACGCGTTGTGCAGGGGCATCAGGAAGGAATAAAGCTCCCGCGTTAAAGGGGCTTTGGGGGTTAGGATTTATTGCTCACTAGAAGCATTGGTGAAGGTAATGCTGCCAGTGCCGACAACATCATCACCGTTTTTAATATCAACCGTTACAGTCTTCGAATTGTCTTCATTTGTAGCTGCTGTATAAGTAACCGCAGAAAGATCAAACGTAGCGATTCGTTGACCAGCAATATTAGTGTCAGCAGAATCAGTAGGACTACTGAGCTCTTTAGTCGACTCCTGACCAAACTTACCCGCCCCACTACCAGTCAAGGTAGCAGTTAGCGGGGTAGCGCCAGCATCTTTACCAGCTACAGTATTCCATGTTTTATAAGTGAACTTAATATTCCCAGTAAGAGTTAGGCCATCAGCAAGAACCCCTGGAACATCCTTAGGAGCCTCAACTTTGATTTCCTGCACTTTATCAGCAGTACCTTTAGCGCAGAGGACGAGGTCGGTGCTATCAGTAGCGTTATTCACTACGTCGTCATTTTTACGCTGAACCTGTGCTTTCAAGCTATATTTACCAGCGTCAGGACTTTGCTTAGCAGCCAATGTCTTACCAGTGAAGGTGTATTTTATAGTCTTAGCCTGTGCGTCATAGTTCGGCGCTGGCACTTGGGCTTCTGACAATGTAATTTTTGTGGCAGTTCGACCACCTTTCTCAACGGTAAACGCTACCTTGTAGCTATTTGTAAACTCTTCTAGACTGTTGAATGCAGCACTTTCACTTGCAGAAATTGTCAAAATTAAACCGCCAAGTGCAGCAGAGCTGCCAGAAAGTTTTTCTGCGGGATCAGTTTTCTCTTCACTACCAAATTCAACAGCAGTAGCAAATTCTCCTGAAAACTCCACAGTATCAACTGCAATTGGGTCTACCTGTGTAAGGGTTAATTTTTGAGTATCTGTTTTTCTATTACCAAAGTTGATGATAGCTTTATCATTGTTAATTTGAGCAAAGGAGATATCTACTTTTGCTGGGTCACTGTCTGCAGTAAGACTCCCGTTAGTGTATTTAGCACCTGTAAGATCAAACTCCATTGTCGCTACAGTAGCGTCTTCGGAACGGGTGTAGTTCTTGCCATCAATTTGGTCATCGTCCCATGTTCCAGATTCTGTAGTAAGGAATAACTTTACAGTGGGCTTAGACTCTCTTTTACCTAAGACCACTTTCGCCAAAGTATTCCAAGTAGTGACGTTAGCAGTAATGTTACCAGTTAGGTTAGCACCATGTTTGAAATCAGCACTCTGTGCTAATGTAGGAGCAGGATCCTGTGAAACCTCAATCTCCTGCACTACATTTTCATAACCGCTGTTGCAGATGTAGAGAGTGACTTCAACCGTATTATTTTCTTTGCTCTCTTTCTTAGGGAAAGAAATTTCAGCATTTTCAGCTTTCTCGAAAACAATCTCAAGTTTATATTGACCTGCTTCAGCCTTGTCCTGAAGTACTAACGAGGTCTGCCCTGCGTTGAATGTAGCTTTTTTGCTATCGGAATCAAGAGCTAAGCTATTCTTAATAGCTTGTGCAACAGCGCTTGCAGAAGCTTCAGTAAGGATTGTTTCATCCTGAGCACCTTTTTTAAGACTGACACTTACCTTTGCAATGGCAGCCTTTAAGTCTTCTGTAGAAGGAGTCGAAGAGCCTTGAGCAAAATTAATTTCACCACTAATACCTGAGGCTGAAAGTGTAGCACTTGCAGGTATAGTTTCTTTATATACGTTGCTCTCAAGACTAGCGCTTGGTGAGCCACCTGTGAACTTAAGCAGTTTTGGGAAAGCATCACCTGCTTTGATAGCAGAAATGGCGATGGTTTTATCTGTGATGTACTTAATAGTTAACTTTTTAGTTATCTTCTCACTTGTTGCTGTAAGCGTATAAGATTTTTCGCTACTTGGAGTAAGCTCAGAATCACCAGGAATAGTACATGTCAGTGTAATCGTTTTATCTAAAATAACAGATGCTTGGTTATCAGATACTTCTAACTTTTTACCACCAGTAGTAATGTCAAACACGCCCAATGCCGTACCAGACAAATCAACCTTCGGGGTAAGTTCTTTACCTTCGGATTGCTTAAATCCTAACGTAACGGTCACTGCTTTAGGGTTGGCGGAATCTTTAATGGTTGCTAAATCATCTTTAACATCATCACCACTAAAAATAAGCGCTGTCACTTTTGGAGAAGGATCAATAACAGTTCCACCAGAAGAGCTACCACCGTTGTTGCTGGAAGTATTCTGGTTAATATTATCCTCAGTAGCCTGCACATCTTCTGGTGTTGAGCTTTGAGTGCTCAGTGCAACAGCAGCACGCTTGGTAATTTCGGAGTAATGATCTTTAACAAAGGTAGCGAGGTTGTCACCAGCGTGAACATTCGGGTTTACACCAGAAGCTGCAATTGCATTAGCAAGGGAGCTTTCACCGCTTCTAATTTTAGCTGCAACTGGGGAGAACTGACGCTGGTAATCCAATGAGCTGGAGGTTTCAGTCAATTTAAATGTGTACAGGAAAGCCTGTGTCATTACTTCGTGAGACTGAAGTTCTTCGCCGAATGGATCTTCGAATGGATCGGTATTAGTAAACCCTAACTCACTAGTAACAAAACGCGAAACTTTAGCCTTCGCTTTAGCAACAGAATCAGCAGTTACAGTGCCACCCATAAGAGATACAGCGAAGGTGCTCATAGGGGTAAGACATACGAAAGCATCAGGGCCAGTCATAGCAGCACTAAGCTGACCGCCGTAGGCTTTGCCGTTAGGAAAGGTCCCGGCACCACGTTCTGTTTTAAGAATAACAGGGTAGCTGGTAATCTTATCAAGATTGGTGAAAGAGTTGATAATACCGTTTGCGTCAGATACCCCAACTTTGATTTTTTCACCGTTTACAGTTGCATATACATTGGCACCAGCAATTGGTGCTGCAACAACACCACCTGCATGTTCCGCAGAGGAAGAACTACCGCTGCTACCCCCACATGCTGTCAACAATGTGACAAGCATAAGCAAAGCAATAATACTAAAAAGCCTTTTCATTACTAAAAATCTCCTAAAAACTATAAAATATAAACAAACGCTCGGTATGCTTTGCAAAACTTTACGCTATTATCAAGTTATTTATTAAAAAATAACCTGAAATGTATAAAAATTGTAATTTCTTACAAAAAATATGAAAGCTACTATTTAGTTTATAATTTTAATGCGCTTAAGAGACACATCACGCCCCTTTTTTACAAGAGCAATGTTTGTGCTTAATAAATTCGTACACTACGTATAAGACACTCTATTATTTGAGGGTGATAATTCGGGATAAGAAGCTATAGCGAAGAACATAAAACCTGTTCTGGCTGTAGCACATCTATTTCTATTGATATTCGAATTTGTTTTCTCGAATCAATCATTGATTTTCGGCTTAGCTCGGCTCGAAACCCGCCCTCGACATTTTGATTCAACATCACGCAAATTAATCAACAGGCGGAATACAGAAAATGTTGCACACTTTCATATCCTGAATACTGCATACTCGACTGCAATAACGATAAGATTTTGTATTCAACCGCTCTGCCCCGCTCTGTAAAAGAAGAAAACGAAGGACGTTTAAAAGCCTCGCGGCTTGCGGCTTTTGTGGATGGTGATACCATAGACATTGCCAATTCAGAGTAGTTTTTCTGCTTGAAAAAAGAATTTAAGGAGGTTTTATAATGTCTATGTATATTTGTCATTTTACGTGTAATCCTTCACGATGGCCTGTTGATCGCAAAGGTCAGGTTGAAGTGTGGAAATCAATGGTTAAAGACGCCGACATGCTGGTTGAAGGAGAAGGACCGGTCAAATTTACCGGTTGGATCAACAACACAGAAGGCTATGCGCTTATTGAAGGTGCATCAAAAGTCGAAATCATCGAACTTTGTGCACGATTCTGGCCGTATTTCCATAATGAAATTCTAGAAATTGTGCCGACTCATGAAGCTGGCGATGCTATTTTAGCTGGAGCAAAGGAAGGTTGGGAAAGTACATAGCCAACAATTTGTTACACTTTGCCTGCATTTCTAGTAGCGCCGGAACACAATAGTCTACCCCGACTACCAGCGCATTACCATTTGCTCTAACATCGCAGGCTATGAATTCTTTTAGAAAGACTCTTACATTGATTTCAAAACTACTTTATTTCCATTTACATGCGCGACCTACCTTTCATCCAATATAGAAAGCGACAATCTATCAGATTGTCGCTTTTTTGTTTCATTACGAAAAAAAATTGCATCATACGCAGTGGATGCGTTGCGCTATCGGCACAATAGCGATACTGCATCTCTCTGCTGTACTTGAAAGATCGTCTGTAATTAAGAAATACATATTTCAATACTAAAAGCCCAAACATATTGAAGGCAGCATATTGCACCACATTAGAGAGTGAAGGAGAAAAAATTACAGTGTTTGAAAACAAAATATACTTGGGAACAGCCTGTGCTTCTTTAGCCACTATGCTCTGGGCAGGGTCGTTTGTTATTGCACGCCTTGCTGTTGGGCAGATATCTCCTATGCTCCTTGCTGCCTCTTGCTGGTTTATCGCCCTTCTGATTCTTTGTCCTTGTAACTTTTCGGTGATAAAAAAAGAGTGGAATGTCGTTACCAAGTTCTTACCACAATTTTTTTTCGCCGCACTTACAGGTGTCGCTGCATATTCTCCGCTTAGTTACTTTGCTGCCCAAACCACATCTGCCATCAACCTCTCGCTGATTTCAGTTACCAGCCCTATTTTTATCGTTATTATATCTTCATTGATGGGACAAAAGCAGCCAGTCAACACATGGGCTGGCTGTTCCGTAGCTCTCTTAGGTTCAATCTACCTTGTATGTAACGGTGAAATAGCACGCCTTCTCGAACTTCATTTTGCACTCGGTGACTTCCTTATGTTAATCGCGGCAGTGGGCTTTGCAATTTACAGTTTGATTCTTAGCAAAATCCCTGAAGGGCTATCGCATTTGATTGTTATGACCCTCATGGCTTTTTTTGCTGTGTTGCTACTTATTCCTTGTGTTTTATGGGAATACTCCCAAGGAATGATGCTATTCACATTAAATACTTCCGTGCTATTCAGCATCACTTTCATGGCGATATTTTCGTCAATTGTGGCATGGGGCACATGGAATATCGGATTGAAACATGCGGGCTCTGAAAAGGCTGGTATGATTTACTACAGCCTTCCATTATGGAGTGGTATTTTTGCTTTTGCTTTTCTTGATGAAACCATGGGAGCGGTACACTTAGTCAGCGGGATTCTTATTATTGGTGGGATAGCATGGGCAAGTCGCACGCCTCAGCTAGCAACGCAGCATGAACCATCTTCTACCAATGCGTAGCCGATTTACTAGTAGCAAAGCACTCTTTGCCTGTAACAACACTTCGCTTGGTTTATTTTTTACCTACAATAATCAGTGACTCTAATTTGTTAAATCATAATATTTACATTCAAAAAAGCCGTTATCACCAGCAGTGATAACGGCTTTTTATTGTTGATTTTGTACCCAGTGATTCCAAGGCACATCGTTGCTAAAAACTATGCATTATCATTTGTTACTCTTCAGTTTGTGTTCCTCAACCCAGCAATATAACACTGGGACAACAAAAACCGTCAAAAGAGCAATTGCCATGCCTCCAAACGAAGGTATCGCCATTGGAACCATAATATCCGCGCCTTTACCTGTAGAAGTCAGGATAGGTAGTAGCGCCAAAATGGTTGTCGCCGAAGTCATTAAGGCGGGACGAATACGTTTTTTTGCACCTTCAATGACGAAATTCCGAACAGCTTCCACATCGGTTGGAGTATTTTTAGCTTTGGATTCATCAAGGAAGGTTGCCATAATAACACCGTCGTCTGATGCTATTCCGAATAGCGCAAGAAATCCTACCCAAATGGCGACAGAAAGGTTCACTGGATGAACCTGAAACAACTCGCGCATGTGTGTTCCGAGCACAGAAAAGTTAAGGAACCAGTCCTGACCATAGAGCCATATCATAATAAAGCCACCAGACCACGCGACAATAATTCCAGAAAAAACCATAAGCGTTGTTGTAATCGCAGAGAACTGCAAATACAGAATAATTACGATAACAAACAATGCCAGTGGTAAAATCACCGACAGCTTTTTCTGTGCGCGTATCTGATTTTCATAACTTCCCGCAAATTCAAATGAGACACCTGCTGGTATTGTAAGTTCGCCGTCCGCTATTTTTTGATCCAAAAAGGCTTGAGCCTGCTCGACAACATCTACTTCAGCATAGCCTGCTTGTTTATCGAACAAAACGTAGCCAACAAGAAAGGTATCTTCACTTTTAATAACTTGTGGCCCACGAACATATGTGACTTCTGCCAGTTGTGACAATGGGACTTGCTCACCTGTTGCCGAAGCTACAAGAATATTTTCAAGCCCTTCCAAAGAGTCACGTAATTCACGTTGATACCGCACTCGAACAGGATATCGTTCACGTCCTTCCACTGTGGAAGTAATAACGCGCCCTCCTACTGCACTGTCGATAACGTTCTGTACTTTAGTGACAGTAATACCATGGCGGGCAATGGCATCTCGATCGATAACAATTTCAATATACGGTTTTCCGACAATTCTATCCGCAGTAACGGCAGCAGGCATAACAGAAGGAACCTGTTTTAAATACTTTTCAAGCTGTAACCCAAACTCTTCAATCACTGGCAAGGAAGGCCCCTTGACCTTTATCCCCATTGGCGCACGCATACCCGATTGCAACATAACAATACGCGCTGCAATAGGTTGAAGCTTTGGTGCACTGGTTACGCCTGGCATATCTGCGGCCTTAACGATTGCATCCCATATGTCATTCGAAGAGCGAATTCCGCCCCATGCTTCGCGGTCAGGGTTTATTTCAGGATCAAGAGCCATGCGCCAAATCCTAAATGGTCTGCCATCAGGATCAGGAATAAGTCTGCCAGCCGCATCACGCAGATAGTATCCTTGCACAAGGTACGGGTAGCCATCATTAGCAGGAAGCAGTTTGTTGTCTACCGATCGCATATAGTCTTTCTTTGATGCATCAAATTTAAAGCGCATCCTTTTACCATTTGCGTCTAGCAAATACTCTGGCTTGTAATTGATGACAGTTTCAATCATTGATACTGGCGCGGGATCAAGAGGAGTTTCCGCTCTACCTAACTTTCCTACAGCGCTTTGCACTTCAGGAATTTGTTGAATAGCCTTATCTTGTTTCGCCAAAATGTCCTGCACTTCGCCAATAGAAGCGTGCGGCATTGTTGTTGGCATATATAAAAATGAGCCTTCATCCAGTGGCGGCATAAACTCTTTTCCAAGTCCAGGGAAAGCATGTGCCAGTGTTGCCATTGGTGCGGTAGATCGAATTGAGTCCGGCAACCAGCTTGTCATAGAACCAAATCCCAGCCAGATAACCATACCAAAGATGGAAACACTTACTGGAATCAGCATAAAGAGCGCTTTATAGTGCAAGAAGGTTCGGAGTAACAATGGATACAGCTTTTGGAAGCCATAAAAGAAGGACATCAGTCCGCCGATGCTTACGGCTACGAAAATAAAGTTAACCCAAAATCCTTTTTCTGGCCCAAGAGGAAGCCAGTGGCTGGAAAGAACAGCTGTTATGGCAATAATGACAACCCAGTTTTCAACCCATTCAAGCGCTTTTCCAAGGTTAGGTGGCAAAAATACGTAAACAACACGCCGCACCCCAATATAACCAACTACAATCCCAAGCCACCATGCAACCATAGCACTCAGCAGAATGCCAGCCACAATAAGTATTGCGGGAACAGCATACCGCTTCACTAAACTGGTATACGATGCATTGCGCGCCTTAAAAAGCATGTGTGTCAACACAGGCAAGACAGTTAAAGAGAGAAGAATAGACGCGCCTAAGGCAAATGTTTTGGTATATGCTAACGGCTTAAAAAGCTTTCCTTCTGCACCATCCATAACAAATACTGGCAGAAAGCTAATAATGGTTGTTGCAACAGCAGTCAGAACCGCACTGCCTACTTCAGCAACACCTTCAAAAACAAGCGAAAATGAGTCTGCTCCTTCAGGAGCGTTTTCAAGTTTCTTTAGAATATTTTCACAGATAATAATCCCCATATCTACCATAGTACCAATGGCAATGGCGATACCGGAAAGAGCTACAATGTTGGCATCAACACCGAATGTCCGCATGGCAATAAAGCACATGAGTACAGCAAGCGGAAGCAAGGAAGAAATGACCAACGAGCTTTTAAAATGCATCACCGCAATGAGTACAACGATGATGGTAATAAGCACTTCTTCAGTCAGTGCGTTATCCAGTGTATTCAATGTCTCTTGAATAAGACCGCTACGATCATAAAAAGGAACAATCGTAAGTTTAGAAATAGTACCATCGGTAAGGATTTTGCTAGGCAATCCCGCGCTGATGGTCGCGATTTTCTCTTTTAAATTCTTAATTACTTGCAGAGGATTTTCACCATAGCGAACTACAACCACTCCACCTACAACTTCAGCACCGTTTTTATCCAGTGCTCCACGTCGTGTTGCAGGCCCAAGCGTCACAGTCGCCACATCCTTCACAGTAATTGGCGTATTATCTGTAACTTTGATGACTGCTTTTTCTAAATCAGACAGCTTTTTTACAAAACCAACACCGCGGATAAGATATTCCACATTGTTGATTTCCATTGTACGGGCACCGACATCAAGGTTTGATTGCTTAACGGCATTGATAACTTGCTGAAGTGTCACCCCGTATGCACGCATGGCATCTGGGTTAACATCAATCTGATATTCTTTAACAAAACCGCCTGCGGATGCAACTTCCGATACACCTTCAGCAGAAAGTAACCCGTAGCGCACAAGCCAGTCCTGTACGCTTCGTAATTCATCAAGTCCCCATCCTCCTGTCGGATTTCCTTTAGGGTCACGTCCTTCAATTGTGTACCAAAAAACCTGTCCTAGAGCAGTTGCATCCGGTCCTAGCGTGGGTTGTACGCCTTGCGGCAACGTTCCTGAAGGTAGACTGTTCAATTTTTCTAAAAGACGGGAGCGGGACCAATAAAACTCAACATTTTCATCAAAAATTACGTAGATAGAGGAAAATCCGAACATGGAATAGCTACGTACAGTTTTAACGCCCGGTATTCCAAGCAAAGCAACTGTAAGTGGATATGTAACTTGATCTTCCATGTCTTGCGGCGAGCGCCCTGCCCATGAGGTAAATACAATCTGCTGATTTTCTCCAATGTCCGGTATCGCGTCCACAGGCACAGGGTCACGGGGAATACCGCCAAGGTCCCAATCAAATGGGGCAACCATAGCTCCCCACCCGATCATAAGAACAGTAAGCAGCACCACTACAAGCTTACGTTTTAAACAAAAGTAAATAAGCTTTTCAGTAAGCGTCGTCGGGGTAACACTATGCTCAGCATCAAGAGCAGAAGTAGATGAGCACCCAGAAGGATAATCTGTTTTTTGCGGTGTTTTTTTCATATCAGCCATTACTGCCCCCTACTCTACAGCAAGCTGCTTTTTAACTTCGCCGCAATTAAACATTTTTGAGCCGAAATATGGGTTCCGGATACTTTCATCCTGTTGCAACCAGCTTGCACCTTTATCGCCAAAAGCCATTGGACAATGTATCTCGTACACCTCTCCATCTAAGGAGATTCCCATACGCTTTGTTACGTCCAGCAATCCATTTGATATGGTGAGGAATCCCTTTCGCATCTCCTCGATATCTGGAGCATTGCGCATCTCAGTGATCCCTGCTGTCATCAGGCGTTTTTTATCAATCCAGAATTTAGACGCAGTACTATCCAACCCTGTGTGCGAAACTGAGTGCAAAGCAGCTGTAAGTTTTTTTACTGCAAGGCGAGCACCTTCCGCATTATCCTGACTAAGCGCTTCGGATACGCCAATATAGGCGTTAAGAACTAAGCCTAGTTGTATCTTAAACCCTTCTGGTACCAGTAATGCAGGTTGCAGCGATTTCGCCATGCTTTGAACGCCGAACGCATTTTTCAAGGCAGTATAATGGGCATGAGCAAGTGCAAACAATTCATGTTGACGCTTGTATGATTCAGCCTCTGCACCGAGCACACAGTCATTGGAGAGCAACATTCCATACTCTTTCCATGCAAGAAGTGCTTTGCCTTCAAGCATCCATGTTTCAATACTGCCGAGTTTTTTCCCTATCTTAGTAAACAGAGCTTGCACTTCAGCCGTATTTTGCTGCTGCAAGGCACGATGCAGTGCTTCAAAATCTTTATTCATAAAATAAAGCTTAGAAATCATAATCGGAGGCGCGCCAAGGTGCTTTGAAGAGTGCTCTTTATGGGAGTCATGGGCTGACTCAGAGGGTACGGTAGCAGCACCACTCATCATACTAGGCTTCGCCATAATCTGGAGTGCGCTGTCGAGCTTGAATGCCCCTTTGCTTACAACAAGCTCCCCTTCATTAAGACCGCTTTTAACTATGTAAGTATTGCCAGATTTTGCACCAAGGACGATCTCTCTTCCTTCGTACACTCCTTCTTTTTCTGGATGCTGCACATATACAATAGCTCGCTTGCCAGTAATTAAAGGCGCTGAAGCCGGAATAATCAATGAAGACTGATCCTGAGTAGTGCTTTTGGTTTGTGAAGCCTGCACAAACATCCCCGGCTTTAATTTTTCATTAGGGTTCGGCACTTCAATTCGAACAGCCACAGTACGGGTCTGCTTATCTACAACAGGGTCAATGTAAACAATACGTCCATTAAAAGACTCCCCGGGGAAGGCTTCTACAGTAAATTCAACAGCGTCTCCTTCTTTAATCCACGGCAGGTCAGTCTCATACGCTTCCAGCACAACCCACACATCAGAAAGGTCGGCAATGGAATACAATGGCTCACCAGCTTTTACATACGCGCCTTCAACGACATCTTTACGAATAACAATGCCTGCCTGAGGTGCAAATACCGTCAAATTTCTTGAAGGAGTATCTTTTTTTGCGATGGCTGCAATCTGCCCTTCTGACAGTCCGAGAAGGCGTAATTTCTCTTTTGCAGCTGCAATATTGCTTGCAACGGATCGGCGAATAATTGAGGAACTTCTCGCAGAAAGTTTAGCTTGAGCAGCAGTCGCGTGAATCAACTCAGCCTGTGCTGAATACAACTCAGGACTGTAAATAACAGCCATTGGTTGACCCTTGCGAACCGTGCTACCTGTTTTGGCGATATATAATTTGTCAATTCGACCAGCAGTCCACGCGCTTATAGTTTCCACGCGCGACTCATCATACTCAATTTTGCCAATCATGCGTCTAGAAGTTGCAACAGACTTTCGGGAAACAGGCGTCACTTCAAGCTCTGCAAGCTTTCGAGCATCGCTATCCAATTCTATTTGACGATAGCTTTCAAGTGCAGCTTTATTAGCGTCAATTTCCAGCTTTATTAAATCCATAAAACAGATTGGACATTTTCCCGGTTGCGGCAATTGAATTTGGGGATGCATAGAACACGTCCACACAACTTTGCCTTCTGTCTGGCTTGTGTCAGCATTTTGGTCAGCAGACTCTACTTGAGCATCATGGTTGTGCTCATGGTCTGATGCACCCAAAAGAATTGACGCATACATTCCACCTGTAAAAAGTATGACTGCTGCACCAAACAAAAATTTTCGGATATCGAAAGGTAATTGCATCTAGCATCTCCAAAGCCATACGTGCTCTCAGATACCGCTCTGAGAGCACGTATGGATTGCTTATTTTGCAGCTTCTAATTTCACGCCCTGACTTTCGAGCTTTTTAATAAAAACAGTCGGATTCTTTTTAAACTTCGGCAAACACATCTGGCAGCAAAAATATACGCGCTTTCCATTATGGTCTGCATACAACTTTTTGTTAATGGTATTCCCCATAACAGGGCATTTAACTTGTTTAGAGCTTGCGAACGACGCAGTACCGGACACGACAAATGTTACAGCTACAAACGCTGCGACAGTAATTTTCAAAAATGATCTCATCTGTTATATTCCTTAGTTAGCTGTGCTACTCAACTGTTACATTGAGCTCTTGTTGCGGTAAGGGTACCTTTTTCTGCGTAAATATCTTTTTTTGCATCACAGGCAATTCCGTACCGACCAATTGTTCAAGTTGTGCAATGCGCTGAGCTTGATCTGTCAACGCACGGGCTTGAGCTATGTACAGCTCAAAATATGTATTTTCTGCTGAGATTACTTCTTGCAAATCTACCTTACCACTTTGGTATGTTTGCAAAATCACCTCTACAGATTGTTCTGCCTTTGGAATAAGGCTTTCTTCATAAAGAGTAATCTGACGTATGGCATCCCGATAACGGTATAAAGCCAGTTCAAGGTCAGCCAGCAAAACGTCCTTTCTCCCCTGTTTTGCCTGAATTGCTACAAGGCGTCGTTCACGCCCTTCTTCCACAGCGGCATCCCTGCTGTCCTGCCATAACGGGATATTGAGGCTGACGCTGGCAATAACAGGGTCATTGCCATTTTGTGTCGGATTACCAGATCGAGCTTTATCTGTGTAAATTGATTTGATTCCGAATGTGAGGTCTGGATAGTAATTTTTTTCAGCAAGGAGAACCTGAGCGTCAGCACGAGCAAGTTCCTGATCGAAGCTAATTAATTCAGGATTCTTATTTTGGAGCAATTTGCTAAGTTGTTCTTCTTCAACATCTAATCGAAGCTCGACAACACTTGAGAGATGTACAGGTTCATCTATGTTTCGCCCTACAACTGCGTTCACCCGTGCTTGAAGGGGGACAACCATATCTTTCAAAGAAAGCTGTCTATTTCTGGCTGAATCAAGTTCAACCTGAGCACGAAGTACGTCAGAATACAGTGCATTACCGGCAGAATAACGGGAGCGAATAGTTGCTTCCATAAATTCCAGTAACTCAACCTGCTCACCTGTTAGCTGAATAGCTTGTTGCAAATAAAGCAGTTCATAATAGGCTACTTTAACATCACGAAATATTTTTGTTTTGATACTATCAGCTTTTGCCTTGAGCACATCTGCTTCACGTAGAGCAACTTGTTCCTTTGCATCCAGCTTTCCTAGCCATGGAAATTTTTGGGTAAGACCATAGCTCATTCTTTGAGGACCGACTCGCGTTTCAACCGGCACAATGTACACGCTATAGGTTAACTGTGGGTCCGGTAATGTTGAAACTTGAGGTGCCTTTTGCACTGAGGCTTTCCAACGGCTAAACGCTGCTTGCAATTCACCGTTATTTTCTGCCGCTATTTGTAAATATGATGAAAGAGGGCTTCCTCCTCCTTCAAAAGCAGATGCATTACCAACAACGAGAACTAATAGTAACACTGCAAATATAGAACGTAAAACCATACACCCTCACTTAACTATAAAACGGTAACGAAATATCATTTGGTATAAGCAAGCTATCCATATGTAGTTATTATAGTATATACCGCATGTATAAAAATTATACATCAACTCTTCGTTATAAAAGTAACTCGCAAAAAGAAGACCACTTCATATTAATTCGTACTATTTTAGTCAGGTATATTTTTTTAAGAAAAAAACTTTTCTTACTCAAAAAAAAAAAGTGTCAAAAAATATGACACATGTTTGCTATCCGGCTATATCTGTATAATTATTTTACAGTCTTGTTTTCAATAAAAACAGTATGGCTGTCATGAGCGGTATCAAAACTTAGCTGCTACGCCTTCGCCACCGATACTCCGTTAATGATTCCCAAAATAGAACTGCGCTCTTCCCCAATTGTTCGATACGATTTGTATTTATTACTTGTTAAAATAAAAAAGGGCTTATGCGTGTTGCATAAGCCCTTGAATAATCATGTAGCGTAATAACTATTTTTTGCCACCACCGTTTCCGCCGCCTTTTCCATTGCCTCCACCTTTACCATTTCCACCAGCGTTTCCATTCGCGCCGTTATTGCCTGCATTACCGGATTTACCCGCACTGCTGGAGTTACCGCCTTTTCCTGAATTACCGGAACTAGCCCCTCGTGCGCCTTGCTTCGACTGTCCAAGTCCTACCGCTTTGCTACCGCCACCCTTTCCGGCTTTAGCACCCGGTGCAGTCGAGTAGCCTTTTTTAGTATTTCGCGCCGTTGTTGTATGCTTACTGCGGTTTTTTGCTCTTTTCGAAGGATCATTTCGTCCTTCAGCGTTACCTCTAGCCTCACCCTTGCTTTTTGCTTTTCCTTTGCCTTTAGCAAGACCAAGCACACTCGGGTGAACTCCAAGCTCATGCGCAATTTCTCCCCATCCCATATTCGCACTTCGCATTGCTGCTATATCAGCGGTTGTAACAGAGGTAAGGGAGGCCATTGCCGCTTCGCTTGCTGCTTGGGCATCTCTCAAAGCAGCTTCGGCGGCAGCAATACTATCTTCATCACCAGATTCCTTTGCAGCGGCTAATGCGCTTTCTGCAT
Source organism: Halodesulfovibrio sp. (assembly GCF_025210605.1). Lineage (NCBI taxonomy): Bacteria > Pseudomonadati > Thermodesulfobacteriota > Desulfovibrionia > Desulfovibrionales > Desulfovibrionaceae > Halodesulfovibrio > Halodesulfovibrio sp. The sequence goes on from NZ_JAOARI010000032.1 coordinate 168,704, forward strand.
CTGCTTCAGCGGCTAATGCTGCATCTGCTTCGGCGGAAGGTTGAGCTGCTACAGCAGCGGCTAACGCTTCCGCTTTTGCTGCTTGAGCTGGATTTGCAAAAGAAGAAGTTTGCGAAGCATCGGTGTCTGTTTCTCCACCTGCACTACCCTCTTCATTTTCGCTTCCTTCCTCGCTCGTACCAGTTTCTTCGCCTGTACCAGTTTCTTCACTGGTGTCAGTTTCTTCACCCGCACTAGCCTCTTCACCGACAGAGTCTTCTGTTGCCACGCCAGCATCTGTGTCTGTGTCCGTACTGGGAGTCTCCCCAACTTCAGTGTCTGCTCCAGTAGAAGCAGTTGACTCGGTTTCGGCAAAAGAAACAGCAACAATAGAACACATAATAAGACAGCAACAAATACTTAGTACCGCTACTAATTTGCTATATTTCATCTCGACACTCCAGTTACTTTACATGAGTAATAAAACGGACTGATTCAGATAACAGTTGTGATTTCTTACCTGCCCCCACTAGTTCGGACTCTCCAAACCAGCTAGTAATCACCTGTTTTTTCTCAACATCCGGAACATATGTTGTTATATATTTTTTCACTGCAATAGCACGCGCTTTTGCAAGTGATGTATTCCCTTTTACATATACGACAACATCTACTGACAACTCTGGAGAATTTTTCAACATTGCTCCCAGTAATTTCAATGACGCTGTTGTATCTGTTTTTATTTTGGCAGTATTCTTTGTGAACTTAACAGCAAGAAAGCTAACCTTACGTTTTCCTATATAAAAATTTCGCCACGAATAATCACCAAGCAAATTAAGCCCTGAAACAGCTTTTAGGGCGATATGTCCGTCAGGATAATACTTAAGGTATTTAAGAAGGTCTTTGTGCTCTTGTTTGTAGTCCTTCAAGCCATGCCGTGCTACTGCTGAGTTGTACAATGCTTCTGGATCGTATTTGTTTTTTTTGAGTACGATCGTATAATGCTCGAGCGCTTTCTTCCACTCACGTTTGTCTAGATAATTATGCCCTAAATATAAGTGTGCATACGTAGCCCGCGAATTGAGTTCAATGGCTTTAAGATATTCTTCCCGCTCTCTTTTGTAGTCCATAACCGACCAGTAATTGATACCTAGCCAGAAGTGATAATCATCATCTTGAGGGGCTAATTGAACAGCCTTCTTCAGGTGCGGAAGCGCTGCTTCAGGTTTATCTTGCGCCAGCAGCATACGTCCAAGGTAGTAATATCCCATGGCATCGTCTGGGTTCTCGGCAATTACTTGTTCAAATTTTTTCTGTCCCTGACCGTATTTTTCCATTCCCAAATAGTACTGTCCTGTTATACCAGTACACCCAGTAACCATAACCGCAAACGCTCCGATAATTACTATACGGTGCAGCAAATTGACTACTTGCATTCAACACTCACAACATCTTAAAAGGTGGAACAGACAATATTTATACGCAGAATTACACCTTATTCTGTTACCCCTAGCGCTCGCGGTTGTAACGAAAGTTCGTTTGCAAGCGTATGGGGCAATTTACCGGACTTAACAGCCAGTATAGCCTTATTCATGAAAGCATTTGGTGAAATTCCACTTTTAACAACAATTGAAAAAAGCTGTGTAATTTCTTTCCAGCGCATCAGCGTGGATTCTTTTTGCATTACAAGCGCTATGAACGTTTCGAGGTTTTCTGAAGAAACACCAGCTTGATTCAGCAAAGCATGCAATCGTATTCCTTCCAGAAGTACCCCCATTTCTTTATCAGCATAGTGGGCAAAGAATTTTTGAATCTCATGCTGAGTAACCCCTTGCGCTCTAATTTCGTACAAAACAGCTAATACATCTTCCTGCAATACAATATCAGTCTGACGGGCTAGCAACGTTTGCAACTCAGACACTTCTTTACACATATGTTTTATTGCAGAGCATAGCTGAGAACCCAAAATTCTTTTCGCTTTTCCTTCCACTATCTTTTCTTCGAGAAGCGACACAGGCAGCCCATCATTTTTAGCATTCACCAAGTTTACCAAAAGACAAGATGCATCTTGCTCTTCAAGCGTATGTTCAAGCATGCTCTGTGTTATCAACAATAATGTTTCTTGCTGAATCTCAGTACGCTTGGCAGCTTCTACGACTTCTGAAAAAACATGTTGATCCTTGTTCTCAGACTGGCTGGCGGCCATCGCGCCTGTAACAAACGGTGAACAGCTGCAAAGCACACAGCCGAAACAAAACATACGAATTGCCCATACGTTCCCGATCGTTCTAAAGTTCATGCAAAGCTCCACCAACATGAAGCAACGAATTCTTATTTCCGAAGCTATCTTGAACGTAAAATACAGAGCTTGGGTCAGGCATTGGTGCAGTACCGTCAACAAAAAATACGTACTCATAGTCACCAGCAGGAAGTTCATGTTCAAGAACCCAAGCTTCTTGTGACTCATCGTAGCTCATTTCGAATCCACGACTTTGCCATTTATTGAATGATCCGATCACTACGGCAGAAGAATATTTTTTTTGCGGATCAGGTAGCGCAAAAGTAACAGGCTTAACACCTTGCTTACGCAGTGAAGCACTCATTGCGCTCTGCTCGCTTCTTTCTTCATTTAAAAAAGAGGTATGAACAGCCAGCATGCTGCAAAAAATGAGACAGAAGCATACTGCAACCCGTAACGGCGAAAAAGAAATTGTCCTTGGTTTTGACCAACTGTTCCAAATTTCCAAGCATGCTTTTGCTATTTTATTACTGAAAGCTACAGGGGATGATTCAGATTTTTTTACCTGTTGCATTACCTCCTCCGCAAAATTTTGCGGTGGTGCTACATCGTTAAATTCTTCTGAAAAAAGAATTCGAAGCTGTTCTTCTACAAAATCTTTTTTATTCATAATTCCCCCCTACTGTGGCTGAAACAATTTCGATCCCCCGTTTCAACCGCATCTTAGCCGCACTTTCTCCAATGCCTAAGGAATCCGCTATTTCCTTAATCGACAAATCATCGCGATATCGCAGCAACAAAGCTTCCCGATAAAGAACTGGCAACTGTTGGACAACTTGCATTAATTTATTTTTCAAAACATCCGTTTCAACAGTGCAATGGCATATTGTATGGTTACCATCCAATTCATCCATAAAAGATGCATTCTTACCATCCTTGCGCCAGTAATCACGTAATGTATTAATTGCGATAGCGTTAAGCCACGATGAAAACTGTTTTTCTTGCGAAAATTGCTCTAACTTTTCATACGCTTTTAAGAAAACATCTTGTGCCAGTTCTGCCGCTATTGCCTGCGACTGAACAGAACGAAAAAAAATACTATAAATTTTAGCCTGATACTTCGACACCAGCAATGCGTATGCGTCTGTGTTTCCATTACGTATAGAAACAACAATATCTCTGTCGGAAGGCGAAGAGTTTTGCTGAAAGGGAGTGTGCTGCATCACCAAGTACTACGTCGCAAAACGGCATTTGGTCACAAAAAAATTATATTTTTTATTTTAGTAAAAATACCAGCAGGTAAGCTTTCGGTGCTTTTTTTACGCCAAAAAATAGTTCTATCGCACTTAGCAAATACTTTTGGATTGCAACAAAAAAGGCTTAGAAGATAATATCTTCTAAGCCTTACGACCTGTCAAAATAATAAGTTAAAAGCTTGATTTAAAACTACAATTGCGAATAAATCGCCTGCAATTTTGAAAGATGAACTCTTTCTTCTTGAATACATTCACGAACAGCATCTTTTTCAGTATCTGGTACAAATGTTTCCATTTCCATAAAGAACAGTAAGGTATCTTTTTCAAAGCTCATAGCCATGCGTACAGCAGCTTTTTCATTATCGACAACTGCTGCTTTAAGATCACTATCTTGATCCGTGAATAATGCATGTGATTCAATAAGTCCTTGAATATATGCACCGTACTCTTCACTAGTAGCCCAAGCTGGCAATTCTATTTCACCGAGACGCTTCGCAAGGGACTGGAATATGCCCTGATGCTTGGCTTCTTCATTTGCTAAATAATGGAAAAGTTCGCGGGTCTTCGGATTAGTGGCAGATTTTTCAAGTGAAAGATAAAACTCACGACCTTTCTTCTCAATTTCAACTGCAATAGTAGCGATTTCATTAGCGCGGAAAAAACTTGCCATAGTATCTCCTGACGTTGAGGTGTTGTGCGGCTACTGGCACGCTGCACCATTACTGCTTGAGCTTCAGCTGCTGCGAATCCAGTACGCTTTTTTTGATTGTGCACATAAAAAAAATATATCGTCAATTCCCGTATGCAATTTCTTTAAACAAAGATAGATGACTGTACTTTTTTTATAGCACACATTATCGGCTAACGGAATCGGTGTTCCCTTTTTGATACAATAAAACAATATTGCTACTCTTTCCTTCGCTAATTTAAAAGTTTTCTACAAAAAAAGCCCCCATTTCTGGGGGCTAATGTTTCATTTAGCAATGCAGTATTGCTTATTAAGGGTTAGATTGAGGGTTTTTCTCAAAGATACGGAACGTATTGGTTTCTCTTACATACGTACCTTTTGTGTATCTAAAGAGAATATCGGCATAGTGGTTGTTCTGTCCTGGACGCACAATAAATGGAGCATCTGCACCCAAATTAAATGGCTGTGCTTTAAATACAGCCCATACTGTTGGGATAGGTTTACCATTCGCTAATTGACCAAATGTGCCACGAGCCTGAGGAGCAGGGTTAAACGTTGCAAGAGGCACTTCTACGGTATAAGGGCCTGTGCCAAAGCCTGTTTGTACTGGGTTCTGCGGTGGATCTGGATTAACAACAACGGCTGTCCATTCATCAGGGTTAAAGACAAAGTCGTTATCACATGTGCCACCAATCGGATCAATTGTAATCAGTATTCTTGTAGGGGCATTTTCACTTGGACCTGCGCCAGGAGTACCGATTACTCCCTGACCTCTGAGGAAGTCTTCAAAGTTTTCAGGAATTGAGATTGTATCAGGAATACAAGGCTCAGGACCTGATCCTTTAGGGAGAATAACAAAATCACAACCGCAAGAATTTCCATCTGGATCATTATCAGGGTCTTCGTCACCACAACTTGCCTTCAACTCATCATCAAAGTAGATAGATGCTGCAATGTTAGAGCGCTGAACATCCTGAGGATTTTCAGTTGTGCGGAGCATTACCATACCTATTTCTGAATCCTGAATGAGTTCAAGCGGACTCAGATCAGAAACATTTTTATCGGTTTGATAAACAAATGTTGAACTGAAGGTATTACCAGATATAGGAATATCAGTGCGGTTTCTAAACGGCAAAGTAGCGCTGTCTGTGTATTTAAACACAAAGCCTTCAGGGGCAGTCACCTCAACAGTAAGTTCCTGTCCAGCACGTAATACGCCTAACCCGTCAATTTTAAATGTCAGTAATGTCTGAAGCTCAGTATCAATAACTTTTGCATACAGACCATTTACGACTTTAATAACTGTTGGGTTGCTTGTATCAAGAGTTGCACCTTGGCGTACAGGTTCTACAAAGAATTTTGTGTTTTTGCATGCTTCGAAGCGTTCAAATTCAGTAACTACAGATTCACCTCGTTTGAGGTAGCGCGCGCACACAATAAGTGGAGAAACAAAACAACCGTCTTTGGCTTTGAAAGTAAATAAAACTTTCTGACCACATGCATGTTCGTATTCCACGTCATTTAATACATATCTGAAGCGTTCTTCGCCGGTGAACTCATCACCAACTTTTACTTCTTCACCGCGGGCGAACAGTTTGCCTTCTTCAGGAAGCTCAGCAACCACAAACTGTCCTTTTTTGCCAATTTTGTTTGTAATAGGTTTTACTGTGAAGCTAAATACAGGTGGATCGCCGTAGAACGGGATAAAGCAACAATCGTCGCAACGGTTGTTTCTGCACTTTGGTCTAAAGTCTAATGCTTTCAGTTCTAATGTGTATACATTATCACAAATCACATCTTGTCTTGTCAGGCATTCAATTTCTGCTCTGTATTTTGGACCAAGAACAGGAATCATAGCGCCTTTAACTTCTTCTACAGGAATAAATCTGTAGCTTTCAAGATTTTCCCAATTTTTAATGTTGTAAACTGCTCTTCGAAGAGCACGCTGGTAGCGTGGAGAGTTGGTTGCAAGACCTTCTTCGCAGCTACCCATGCCAATTAAGAGAGCCTGTGCAATGTATTCATAGTTCACAAGCTCGCAACAAGCATTTCCAAGAGGATCTGCCATTGTCTTAATAGACATTAAGCAACAAATAAGTTTTTTAACCAAGTTGCGGGCGTCTTCAAGAGTTTCACCACACTTAACAAGGTCATGAACAATGGTGTTTGGAAGTGTTAAATATGCCTTGCATTCACCCGGGGCAAGAACAGCGCGCATTTGACCTTTAAAGCAACAATTGCGTTCACTTGCACCTTTTAATTTTACATCTTTTTCGCAACTGTATGCACAATTAAACCGCACGCCGCCCTTTGAATACAAGAAAATATTCTGACTTCGATCAAGCTTTTTGAAAGCTTCTTCATCCAGAATGATGCAACCATTTTCGTCGGTTACACCAATAAGAATATCTCTGCCTCCGCAATTAATTTTTTCGTTATCTACAACTTTGCATGTACTTTTGGCAAAGACCTGCGCTCCTTTTACTGGTGCTCCAGAAACGCAGCCAAATTTTTTAGTGATTACTTGCGAGCCGCCACCGCTGTCATCACAACTGCTGCTGCCGCTGCTGCCGCAGCCCACCAGAGCAAAAGACAAAGCGATTAACGCCACCATAAACAGTGCTTTTTTCATTGCTAGTCCTTTTGTTAAATTCAATCATTAGTCACTTGGGACTTAAAACACGCCAATTGTCTAAATGATTAATTTTATTAACTAAGAATCAACAATGATAAAGATGTTCCAACATATAATAGTAGGAAATAAACCCGCTAAAAATGCGCTATAAAGTAATTTTATTAATTAAGCTAAATTCAAAAAATAAATTCAAAATAACAAAAACTTATATTTCTATTAAAACATCATCTTAAAAATTTTATTTTATTTTTAATAAAACAAATAACCATCCAATCGTATTGGAATACTATTCAAAAACTACATTAATACTAAAAGCATTAGTAAAAATCGTGATGTCTTATTTTTATTTGAAAACAAAAAAGCCCCCAAAATGGGGGCTTTTTCAATAGTAATGGAAATATATCAGAATTAAACAGTAGTAATCCTTCAATATCACTCCATCACAAGTCTACTTTTATGCATCTTGAAGAACTTTTAATGCAACATCTTCTACAATATCTGAGACAGCGTTAACATATTCAACCATATGGGGGGCTTTTAAGTGTGCCTCAAGCGCTTCAACAGATTCCCACTTTTCAATAATTGTAACTAGTTGATTATCCACTTGCTGACTATCAAGTGAAGTTGCCACATCGACAGTCGGCACATATTCAATGCATCCATCCTCTTCTAATACGCTGGGAATGTTAGCATTAAAAATAGCTAAAAATTCCTGCAACTTTCCTTCTTTAACCTTAACGGACGCAATAACTCGTATCATTTTGTATCTCCTGATAATCTATAGCCTGAAAAACGCTATAGTATAGTAAAAGCATAGACGTCGCCCAAATCAAACAGGCACACGCTAAGCAGTAAAATCTATCTGGCAATCACCCGTAACATTGTTATTTGGGGCAACAAAAAAACATTGTAATGATAATGCGAGCAGATACAAGGGCTATTTTTCTTGTTGTGCTCCTGGTTGCAATGCATGCGAAGTGATCTCATAAATCTGAATTGAAAAATCGTCGAAGTATGCATATTCATTAGCAGACGATGAATCAAACTTCCCAATACCAAGCGTATTCATACCTACATCAATCCCCACCAGTCCCGCGTCTTCTGCAACCGTAGATACTCCGGCATTCGATAAGGCATAAATGTAGTCACCGTCATCATCGGCAGAAGGAAGCGTAATTTTCACTTGTTTCTGCGCTGGGACGCCATACAGCGCGCCTGTAACCGAATCACCAGAAATTAATTCACTTGAGTAGTTCGTAAACCTTCCCTTTGCCTGCCATATCTTTGGAGATTTATTGCGTTCTTCCCATTGTACCTGCCTGAAATAATCTCCATCTTGTGGCCAAAGAAATGACTTTTCAGATTCACGAACTGGATACGCCTTCCGTCCGATAATTTTAATACTCCCATCTGATTCTGCGTTACCATCAGGAGTCGCGAATGCTGCGGAGACAACAGCGACTTTATCTGTGCCAAGGTACTGATGATAATTCCCTTTAACCTCTGTCAGGGTCACTTGGATTGTCGTCCAGTCCTTCATCCAAAATTTATAGCTGTGATTAGCAGAAAGCCGACCGCAGTCACTCTCCGCTTTCGCATGCTCAATATACTGCACAGGTTTGTCGATTGAGAATCCCGCATCAAGAACTGGCTGCCCTGAAGTCGCATTTATCCACATTCCACCCGCATTGATAGCTCCATGCAACGGAGTCCCCTTCAAATACGGTTCGCCGATCTGACTTGCAGTGCCCCCTGCAAATGGTACAGTTACGTGATTCAGAACATTGTAGATGTCATGAATTTCATAGCCTTCATACGAACTGATATACATAGGGAGGTAATGCATAGCAGGAACTTGGATCAACGCTCCCTGAGCATTGACAGCTATCAAGGTGTCTGTTTCGGCTCCTGCAAATGTCCACACATATTCCGCAAGATAGGTACTCTCTAACTCCCAGCCTGTTGCATTGCCTTCCGAAATATAGCTGATAACTTGATTTTCATACTCTGGCTTGCGCTCATAAAAAGCTGAAATCGAACCAACGTGTTTTATATATTGAGGATACTCCACCATTTCGTCGTTTATGCGTTTATATATTGTTAAAACAACGGGCTGTAGTTCGGCTAACGGGTATTTTGCCAGCATATGCGAATCATCAGACATCCCGCTCACTACCGGCAAGGGGCTTGCCTTATCGCCTGCAAACTCATCCTTACTCCAGAGCATAAGGTACGGAACACCGTTAAACATACTTTTATCTTTCCAGAACCTGTCATCTGCCACATCATCCACGTTATGATCTTTAGCTATTTTATTTTCACCATGCTGCTGAAGAAACGTGTCTGTTATCCCATCCCAGTATAAATCAGGGCGCTTTCCACTGAAGGCTCGTGTGCTCTGCTCCGCCCCTCTATATGAGCAGATAAAGTTAAGCCTCAATGAATTTGAAGTACTGTTACCTTTTTTATTATCAGCGATGTCGAATGAAACCCCTGTTGCCCACGACCCCCAAGTAAACGACGGCGGAATGGGTTGACCAAGCATAGTAGTGTGCACCTGATCGTCATCTCGATTGAATTTTATTTTCGCTTGCATGTCATAAACAACAATATGCTCTGCGGAATCCCATTTCTCTCGAGCTTTCAATGCCTTTTTTACGCCAGCATCCTTTTTCTTTAATGAAACATTTCCCTTCGGCTCCAAGCCTTTTTTTCCTGCAACGGCTACCGTATCCAGCACCACTGCGCCTGTAACTTTCAAAGACTCATCACCATTTTCGTGGCTACCGTCTTCATCTTTAAAATCATCATCAGATGATGGATCAGAAAAATCTGAACTGAACGCTGAATGAAGGATAGAATCTATTTTCATCAATGGCTGGTTGAATACTATTGTCCTGACAACAGGTGCGTACCCCGTCTCTATCATTCCTTTTGATGTAACTTCGATGTGCGGCTGTAAAATAATATCGGTTCCGCTTCCCAGTTCAAGACCACCCGCACCAAAGTCTTCTTTTCCTGCTACAGGCTCCAAACCCGAAAGCGTGCCGGTTTTATAGTCCGCAGTGCGATATGCCACATACCGCGAAATTTTCCCAACTTTTGCAAGCACAACTCCATTCGGAGGGAAAAATTCAATCGCCCGCCCAATAGAAAAAGTCGCATTTTCTTTTCCAAGCCTTGTTATATTGTGCGTTTTAGCTGCAAATAGCAGTTGGTCTTTAGCTGCATATTGCTGTGGTGTTTGAAAATACATCACGAGCCCGCCATCTGGGGTAACACTTACGTTGCCTACTGGCGCAACTACTTCACTGCTCGGGATATACAGCGCAACGTTCCCGGACAGCAAAGCCCCCTGCGTTTTTCTTTCAGGTGGATTCCCTGACGCCGAAGGTAAAAACGATGCAGAAAATGGCGAGATTAAGCCCGAAGGGGTAAACCAGTATTTCCGGACGGAAAGCTCAAATATATTTGAGGACAACGTATCGTCAGCATTTTTAAATTTGAATTTTTTATTATGAATTTGTTCAACGGCAACATCTACCTCGTCATCACCATTGTATACTCGTGCGGCATACACATGCCCTGCATAGCGGATACCGGATTCTGCTAAAAAATATGCTTTAGGAGATAAGGTAAGAGCAAGCGTTGAAAGCGAAGCGCTATTTTGCAGCGGAACCATTCCACTCATAAGCGTCGCCACAAAAACCATTACGCCAATAATACTTACCAAAGCGCTACCTGAAGAGTTTGTGAGAACTTTTGTAGAAACAGAACGGACGATGCGGTTCGCAATAAATGCCAGAAAAGGAATAATCACCAATAACGCAGGGTTCACAGTCCAAAGGAACATGAAACCTGCAAAAGGATACAAAAGCATCTGTGCGCCAAGACATAACAGCGTATTATTGTGAATTGCTGACGCTGCTATTGGACCATAGCGATAATACCAAGTAACAAGCTGACGCCCCCATCCCCAAGGCATCAAACAAGTGTCACGAAATTTTTTCAGTAATAGAACTACGGGAGCCGTGCTATCACCAAAAGCTGCCGTGGCAACAAAACAATTTCCTCCGGTATTTTCTGAATTTTCTACACCAGACAATAGACCTTCAGCAGAAAATTGACCCGCAACGTAGGTGTTTCTAGGGACAAAAGCATTGGTGAATGTAATTGTACTGTCACCCGCTTCCATTTCCAGCGAAACAACAACTCGTGCCAAATCTTCGATAGGCGAAGCAGAACTCCACTCTGCGCCATCCCCCTGTTTGTATGCGACATTAAAGGCAGCTAAATCATCCTGAACGGGAAATCTTCCCGTAGCGAACGTACCGTCGCCAGAGGTTGTTATTGTTGTCCAAAGTTTTTTTTCTTTTGCTGAGTATGCAAGACTCTCAGTCACAATATCGCTGTCTCGCCTATATGTAACACTGAGTTCAGTTGCAGAGGCTTTTTCAAGGGTAGTCAAATTTGTAAGCATCTTGCTTAACCGTGCCATCGTCATTTGCCCTTTAAGCGTCGATGTGGCTACGTCATGAGTAAAAAAATAGCCCCGCATGGCATCAGACAGCCCGACGCCTACAACTGACGCCAGAAACCCCATTAGTGCCAGAGTTAAAATTATTTCAATCAGAGTAAAGCCATGTTGTTTTTTCATGTATGTCCTCTCACTACAGACTAGGGAGCTGCAAATAATGATCGCAGCTGTACATGGCTATTGCTGTCATACGGAAAAAGAACAACTTCCAGCAACGCAACGTCGGTACTTGACGGATGCCCGTTGCAAGATGTCAGTGGTACTTCTGTAGGAACCAGAGAAAAATAAGTACCTCCAAATGCAGGCTTCACAAATCTGACGGACGATCGATACGCACCATAATTCGTTTCAGCATCCGCATCTTCAGGGAGAATACGCACAGCAAGCTCGCAAAGAGGATTTTTTTCTTCCAGAGCCAAAGAAGCGTAGTCGAGCGTTATGTTTTCCATAACCTGACGTAACATATACATTTGCTGCGTTTGAATCACAGGAGACATACTGCTTTCCACCATTCTGCTACCAAATAAAGCCAGCATTGACCCCATAAATCCTAGAATTACCAACGTCAGCACAGCTTCAACCAACGTAAAGCCGCCTTCTTTTTTTGTATTGAGTCGAAAAAGAGAATAGCCCTTGCGTTCCAAACACATTTTTTCCCTCATTCTATAAACCCCGTTGCGGCATTAATAACAACTTTCCGGCTCTCTTCTGAATCACTCAACGTAATGGTGAACGCTGATGTAAGCGGAGAGTCCTGCCCTTCTCCCTTGTAAGGCGTCCCCCAACTATCGAAGGAAATAGAAAAGGGGGTGACGGTTATAGATTCATCAAGGAGGTATGGCATTCCCCCACCGGGAAGAGGAAGTGTCGATGCAGAAGAGGTGCGAAACATTACATAGGAGTGCCGTGAATCACTGCGAATACCGTACTGTTCACCATAGGAAAGCGAACGCATCTGTGCATAACGGATATGGCTCCGTAAAATTGAATAAGCGCTGTACAACTGCTGATGATTGGACTGTATGCGAGGGGCTGCTGTAAAAGCCAGAATTCCTATGAGAAAAAGGACAACAACAACCTCCAGCAAAGAAAATGCGCGCATCGGTTGCTCCTGTTTTTTAGACTGGATAATTGATACTGTTCAAAGCTCAAAAAAAATCTGTAACGATGCTCCCGCATTACACGGGAGCGTCGTTACAGATATACCATTACTTATTCGCTAAAAACATGATTAGCGTAATGCGCGACTAGTTACCGGAATTACCGCCACCAGAGGCATTAGTGGTGTCTTGACCTGCAAGCTCGGAAATAGTCAATTCTTTGGAAACTGGCTCTTCATTACCGTCTTTATCACGTCCAACAATTGCGGTAGAAGCGTTGCAGTTTGTGGTGCCATCTTCACAAGCGTAAACCGTGATATCGTCACCAGCAACTTTATAGCCTACTACGTAATCACCAAGATCATGACTCTTAGCCAAACCTGTTAAATCTTTTGCTGCAGGCACGTCACCTGCATTACGCAACATGTACGCCATTACTTCATGTTGTGCCATACTAACACCAGAAGCCACAGCTGCTCGTGCAGCAGAAGTTTTAGCATCTTCAGTTAAGTTCATGAATTTTGGAATCGCATATGCAGACATAATTGCTATTACAATCATTACTGCAATAAGTTCAACCATTGTAAAACCACCTTCACGAGAACCATTCTTTGCTAATATCATACTATACTCTCCCAATTTACTGCACATTCATCTTTAAACAAAATTAAGCATGTATGTAGACCATAACGCACAATTTTGTAGATAAACTATACAGCTTATATTAGTTCTGTATCATACAAACACAAGTCACATTGTAGCATGACAAACGGAAAATGAATATTTCTTTTCAAAAGAAACGTTAAAAATATATTTACCGCGAAAAGAAAGAATTAATCCAGTTCCATATTGACCATCTACGACTTGATCTATTACCATTTTCTCGTGAGTTACTTTCTGAATCGTCATTTATAGAGTCTTCTGAATCTTCTATAACAGTGTTACTACCTTCATCAGTTAAAAAGTCACTCTCACCGTAGCCAGCAAGTTCAGAAATTGTCATTTCTTTTATAGCAAATTCCGCAAGCCTCTCTGGGGTCCGATCAACAATCGCGTTGGTGTAATCACAACGGGGGACATCCTCCTCACACGCATATATAATGACGAAGTCATCTTCGACATCAAAGCCGACAATATAGTTTCCGATGTCGTGATAATCTGTAAGTCCTGATAAATCTTCAGCTGTAGGCAGCGCACCGCCATTTCGTAGCATGTGCCCCATAACTTCGTGATGTGCCATAGTGATGCCTGAAGCAATCGCCATTTTTGCCGCAGCAAATCGTGCATCATTGGTAAGGTTCATAAACTTAGGGATGGCATATGCCGATAGTACACTTACAACAATCATCACCGCTATAAGTTCAATCATCGTAAAGCCTAACTCATACTTCTTCAGAGTTATCTTTTTCATAGTGTCTCCCGCAAGTTACTGCGCCCCCATAACGGTATTCATTTCCCACATCGGAAGGAACACCGCCATGGCGAAAAAGCCGATCATACCAGCCATACATGCAATCAAAAATGGACCTAATAATTCAGTCATTCGGGAAATAGCATGGGCTACTTCATAGTCATAATGTGCTGTTATTTCATTTAACATTTTGCCGAGCTGACCTGTTTCCTCACCAATGCTAATCATGTTGACCACCATCGGAGTAAAAAATTTTGATTGTCGCAACGGCGCTGAAAGCCCACTACCCTGCTGCAATCGTTCCTTAACAATCTTTAATTCATGCGAAACCACAGCGTTATCGACAGCTTCTTCTAAAATATCTATTGCTTGCAAAACAGTTACTCCGCTGGACTGGAGAATCGCAAATATCGATGTAAATCGAGCCATTAGGTTTTTTTTGATAACAACGCCAATTGCCGGAATATGTAGCAAAAGCCAGTCCTTACAATACTGTCCATGTGCTGTGCGCAGCCACGCATACACAACCACAAAAGTACCTAACAATAAGGCTCCAACAATATACCACCATGTGGTAATCAAATGATGCAGCGTCATGCAAAATTGAGTCTGCCAAGGCAAATCGATTTTGCTTTTTTCAAACATGGATGCAAACTGCGGAATAATAAATGTTACCAGCGAAAAGAATGCTACGACCAGCGAACTGAATACAATTACAGGGTAACTGAGTGCAGATTTAACATCCTTCTTCACCTTCCCTTCATGCACAAGCACCTGCACCAACCGATCAAAAACTTCATCGAGATTACCGCTAACTTCTCCGGCATTCACCATAGATATGTACAAGCTGCTAAACATATTCGAATGCTTTGCCATCGCTGCACTTAGGGCAGCTCCTCCTCGAACATCTTCCGCCATTTGAAGAATTATTTTTTTTAACTTCTTCGATTCTGTTTGCTGCTCAAGAATTTCCAGTGACCGTAAAATAGGAATTCCTGCGCTGAACATCGTTCTGAACTGTTTTGAAAACAACACAAGCTCAGTCAGCTTAACCTTGCCCAAACGTTTTTCAACGGAGGCAATAAATACAGCAAACCCGCTTTCCGCAGGTAGCACAGAACTAACAAGCACTTTACCCTGATCGTAAATAATCGCTTGAGCTTCATCGACAGATGCAGCTGAAAGTGTCTCAGTAATTTGCTCTCCTGCTTTAGTCATGGCGGTGTATCGATAAACGGGCATAACCGACTCCAACACTTCTACAATGTTACATTAAAACTGCGAAAGCAGCCTCTTCGAGGGAGGTTATTCCGCTGCAAACTTTTTCAAAGACATCTACTTTCATTGTTCTATGTCCCATACTGGAAATCGCCATTTTTATTATATCCAGGGAGGTTCCGCCGCTCATAATAATCTCTCGAATGGGGTCGGTTATTTCAAGAACCTCAAAAAAGCCTACACGCCCTGCGTATCCCGAATGAAAACAATCTGGACATCCGACTGCTTTTTTGAAAACTGCGTCTTCGGGAACATCAAGCCCCCATCGTTCTAGAACATTTTGCGAAGGAATATATTGCTCTGCACATTTACAAAGCCTACGGGCAAGGCGTTGTCCGATGCATACTTGCAATACCGATGAAACCAAGAAAGGCTCCACTCCCATATCAACAAATCGTGTCGGAACCCCTGCGGCATCGTTGGTATGGACAGTTGAAAATACAAGGTGACCAGTTAATGCTGCCTGCATTGCGATGGAAGCAGTTTCACCATCCCTGATTTCACCAACCAGCACAGTATCAGGGTCTTGTCTCAAAATAGATCGCAGACCACTGGCAAATGTCATCCCAGCCTTTGTATTCAGCTGAATCTGGCGCAAGCCCGGTACACGATATTCAATAGGGTCTTCTAGTGTAATAATATTTGTATCGGGAGTATTAAGGATGCGAAGCATAGAATAGAGACTTGTTGACTTACCGCTACCCGTAGGTCCCGAAGATAGCACCATCCCGTATGGTAATTTGAGCAAACGTTCTATTTTAGCAAGTTCGGAAGCGGCAAAACCAAGCTGCTGTAATGTTATTCCTCCTGTGCTTTGATCGAGCAGGCGCATAACAATATTTTCACCGTAAATAGTTGGCAGAGTTGATACGCGAATACTTACTTCGCGTTCGCCCACGCGTATGGAAAACCTTCCATCCTGTGGAACAAGGCTTGAGGAAATATCCAGCCCTGCCATAATTTTTATTCGGGAAACAATAAGACCAAAGACATTCCGTGGAGGTGGTGGGACTTCACGCAATTTGCCATCAACACGAAACCGGAGCTGTATGTAATTTTTCTCCGGTCCTATGTGAATATCACTGGCTTTTTCCTGAACAGCACGAACTAAAATAGAGTTTACAAGATGGACAATCGGCGCTTCATCAGATTCTTCAACATTAAAGTTATCGGACGATTCTGCTGAAGATTCTTCCGGTTTCTCTTCATCATCAACAACCACTTCTTCAGTTAATTCCTGAATGTCTGAGGATGCCCCGTTTCCATAGTACACAGCAGAAAAAAGCTTTCTGTACTCTTCCGTACTACAAAGCACAGGTTCGACCCTGAAGCCACTGCTCAACTCCAGTGAGTCGAATTTTTCATACAACCACGGCGTGGTAGTTGCGACTGTAAGAATTCGGTGCATGTGCTGAATTTGAATTGGGACGACATTGAGAGTCTTACTCTGTTCAGAGTTAATGGTATCAGTCACTTCAATGTCTATGACATGCTTTTGCGGATTGTACCGAGGGATGGAAAATTTTTGGGAAATAAGAGCGAGAAAAGCCTCTTCGTCTATCACTTTGTCTTTAATAAGCTGATCGGATAATGGAAGATTTGTTGATTCCTGCTTTTCAATAGCAGAATCAATATCTTTCTGTGTCACAAACCCTGTCTGCACTAATGCTTTACTAAGACGTTTATCGCCTGACGACATATGCACCTCTAAACCGGTTTAAGATACCCAGTTTAGCAGGTACTAAGAGGTTATAGTATATTAGTGTAAATATTTTCTGAATTCGGGGCAGGAATAATAAACAGCTCACGCTGCAATGTGTTGGATACCTTATTCATCGCCTGCTGAGCAGCAGCGCGGGTTGGATACAATGATTGCATTGCTACGCAAAATTGCAATCCAGACTCCGAACTCCATTGGTAATACAATCTGAACTCTGGGGCTTTGTGTTTAATCTTTTTTAAAACATCCAATGCATTTTGGAGAACGACCTCTTCCGCAGCCACCACAATAAATTGTAAGGCTTCCTGTGAAGGGGGCAGTAAGTTGCGAACCGGAAATTTTATGCGAGTCCCTGCTGGAATATTGTTCGGGTCAAATAACTGAGGGTTTGCATCGAGCACGTCATGCAGCAGTTTTGCTGAATAGTCCCCATACACCAATCTAATTAAATACGAAATTGAAGCATGACGAGGAACGCTTGCCTCCCCCAATAAGGCTGGACGTTGTTTTTCAGCACTCTGCTTTTGAACATCATTCGCTATACTCTTGGCGGCGGTATGGGGAGTAATTTCAACAGGTAAAGGATTCTCGATTTTTGCGCGATATCCGAGCACAACCTCGGAAGATTTTTTTTCATCTGCCGCCAATACAGTATGTTTTTGAGAAGATACAATTATCTCAGGCGTGTTGCCGACCATTTTCGTTCTCGCAATATGTAAAATATCTTCAGAAACTTCTGAGACAAGCCTTAACCCTTTTTCTTTATATTGCTGTATTACTCCAGTAGAGAAAGCGATAGGAAATATAATAAGGAGAGAGGCGCAAGCAGCTGTAGCACTTCGCCGATTGAAAATAGACGTTATTCGCTGCCCCAAAACAGCCCGTAGCCCTTTTCTATTTTTACCTATAGCTTCGATGACTGTAGCTTTAGACACCTTCATTTCTTTTGTTATGGCGAGAAATAGCATTACCTCATGACAGATCGCTATAATTCTTCGAGGGTAGCCTTTTGAGAGCCTATGTATATAGCTTGTTGCAGCGGGTGAAAACTGTGGGTACGCTGCCGAAGAGGCTACTTTCCGCAACCTGAAATGGATACATTTATCCGTATCTTTTTTAGAAAATGGGGTTAACACGAATGCCTTATTGATCCTGTCACGCAAATTAGGCATTGAATCTAGCGTTGCTGAAAACTCAGGCTGTCCAAATAAAACAATTTGTAAAAGCTTTTTGTCATTTGTTTCATAATTCAAAAGCTCTCGCAGTACTTCTAGCTGGTCTTTGCTTAACTTCTGTGCTTCATCAATCACCAATACTAAGTTTTTATTTTCATTGATTGCTTTTGAAAACACATATCGTTTTAAAATCTCTTTCAGCTTGCGATCATCTAAAGAAGCATTTGGTTCATTGCCTATAAAAAGAACATACAACTCTCGTAGAAAGCTAGTAACGGAATCAAAACCGGGGTCAAGCATCAAGTAACTAATGATATCGGATCTACTATTTAACCCATTAAGCAACGCACGGCATAAAATAGTTTTCCCGACTCCAATACCGCCTGTCACAACATGCAAGCCACGTTGTAAGCGCACGCCTATTTGCAACCACCGCAAACAATTTTTTACTTGAGCGGAAGGGTACAGCATCCTGTGATCTGGAGATGTCGAAAAAGGCTCTGCACCAAGCTGTAACAACCGATAATATTCCATTTACAATCTCCTTAGCTCTACATCTGCCAAGTCATCCCCACCATAACAGTTCTGCAATATCATTTTTTTAGTGCTTCATCCCGCGCCCGAAGTTTCTCTTCAATCTCTTCAAGAGTTACCTGTTCTTCGCACGGGCACCACTGCGGCAGGATTGTCGGACGAATAAATATTAAATATTCTTCCATATGATCTAGATCGTCCTGACCGGCAAAAACCCGCCCAAGTCCCGGAACTTGATTCAGGTACGGGATACTTTGTCTTCTTCGCCCTTCCTTACTCTTAGAAAGACCTGTAATAACAACAGTTTCACCATTACGAACGATAAGAGTAGTTTCAGTGTGTTTACGAATAATAAACGGATTTCCGCGTACTGTTCGTGTTGTATCTACTTCGTCTTTTTTTATAAAAATTTGCAGACGCAATGTTTGGTCATCAATAATATGGGGAGTAATCTCAAGACGCAGTACCGCATCTTGGAATTGTACATTAATCCCCTCGTTTGCAGATGACGATTCATACGGTACTCGCTCACCGCTTTCGGTAAAGGCGAGCTGGTTATCCAGTGTTGTAATTGA
Source organism: Halodesulfovibrio sp. (assembly GCF_025210605.1). NCBI lineage: Bacteria > Pseudomonadati > Thermodesulfobacteriota > Desulfovibrionia > Desulfovibrionales > Desulfovibrionaceae > Halodesulfovibrio > Halodesulfovibrio sp. Next base: position 187,828 of record NZ_JAOARI010000032.1, read on the forward strand.
CGGACTTGATATGATGTTAATTTTACGATTGTCTTCCAGCGCCTTGAGCTGCATTTCAAGATAGTTTCCGGCAATATTACCACCAATGACAGCCAGCGATGTGTTCGGCTGTGAACTAAAGAAGCTTGTCATATCCGTAATCAGCCCTCTTCCTCCAACCCCGCGACCAAGATCAGGTTGTAATGGAGAGCCACCGCCGCCAATTTGCACATCTTTGTCCAGATAAAAACCACCCCACTGCGTACCTAATTCGCGGGCTGTATCTTTTGTTGCTTCAATAATATGTGCTTGGAGTCGTACCTGCTTGCGTGGTCTATCCAGCACATCAACAAGCTTTCTAACTCGGTCGAGATCGGAACTGATTCCCCGAACGAGCACAGTATTGGTATGCTCATTTATCTCGACAGTTCCACGACTTTTTCCGTCTTCTTCCTCTGTTAATAAGTTTTCTAAATTTTCTTTTAAATCAATCGCATTTGCGTATTTAATATGCAAAACACTTGTCTGAAGCGGCTCAACAAGCAATTCTTGCAGCGATTCTTCTCTACTTTTATTTTTGAGCGTTTTTATTGTAACGCTTTTTTGCATATCGTCGAGTGTAACAACGCGTAAAATCTTACCTTCCCATGCATAGGAAAGTGCGTTATTTTTAAGTAACCCTTTAAATACCTGATCCCAGCGTTGATTTACCACATCTACGCTGGATGTGCCCTTCACTGCTGGACTAAGAAGTATTGGTTGATTCACACTCCGCCCAAGCGCGTCGAGCACTCCGGTTATCGGAGCATTATACAGCTTAAGGGTGATTCGCTCACACGGTAGCGCCCGCATTTGTTCGCGATGCATTTCCTCCAGCCGGTGCTCTTTAAAAACTTTCTCTTTTCTTCGAGGGTGACGTTCGACAGGTGTGGCAGAGTGCCCTTCATTTTCTTCTGCCAATATTTGCCACTTCTCCATAAACCGGTCTATCTCACCCAGTTCATCTTTAGGGGCGCATCCGGTCACAGCAACAATCATGCACAATAAAAGTAAAATTTGCCGCATAGCACTCCCTTTATGGTTCCTGAGGAGCTATATCATTTGACGTCATCACCGCTTCGCTCTGTATTGGAATAACAATTACCCCGTCTGACTCTATGTATGGATTTATATTTCTAAGTGAAACACTCACAGGACTACATGCAACTATTTGTAATGTTGTACCATCCACAATTTCACCCTTTACATACTGTCTTCCGTTGAGAACTACATAGAGTCTATTCTTCTTCTGAATGTAGCCGTAGTAGACAACATCAACCTTTGGTAGCTCCTTATGACCTTGTTCTTTTTTTGTCTTAGGCTGCAATAGCACAGGGTTCAGAAATGGATTACGTTCCCAAGGAGTTAGTGCGCCTTTTATATGCCATATAAGAGCATCTGGAAGCTTGCCTTGCTTTAATGATTCATTAATTGTTTTTATAGCTTTTTCGGTTTTCACATGAGGCATTGCTGTCATGTCTTGTTGCATGAAATAATAATCGCTTCCCATCAATAGTAATAGAAGCGCAATAGTCAGCCAAAATATATGTTTTTTAGTCAACTTCATTTATTCACCAACAGTAAAACGAAGCTTTAACGTACAGGAAACACCTTTTTCCAACGAAACCACATCCATTTCATCAACACCGTATAGAGTTGAAAGCGTTCCTATCTTCAATAAAAAAGGCTGAAGCTGAATGTAGGTTCCTAGCACGGTACATCCGATAGCAAAGGTATCGCCACCACGACGAAATGAATCTGGGAAAGGGGTCACCTTTATATCCTCTAGTCCAGTTTGTTGTCCCATTGCGTCAAGCTGTTCAACAAGTTCCAACACATTAATTGTTTTCTTTCGTGACAATTTAGGTAGAGGGGTTCCTTTCGGCGCAATATTTTGCTTCTCTAGAATTATTTCTTTAAATACAGGCTGCAACAGCTCCTGCTCGACAACCTCATACTCCAATTTTTTATATTGAGCGGCTACACCGTCATGCTCAAACCACATTGGTAGATTGCCTAGCCCCATGATAGTGGCGAGAGCTGTAATCAGCGCAATAAAAATTATTCGTTTATGTGTAAGAATGCCGAATATAATTTTTTTCACGCTTCTTCGCCCTCGCCCACATGAAACTGCAACGTAAACCGCAAAATTCTTCGCTGCTGGTCGATCTCTTTAATTTCCTTGCTCGTCACTGCGGGCATAGAAAAAACACTGCTTTGCCCTATCTTAGCAACAAACATAGACAACGCGGCATTAAACTGAAATTCATCGCCAAGCACGACGCCTTCAACTATAACCGTACCCTCCGGTACTGGAGCTTTTATGCGCTCTTCATCTGCCTGTTTGGTATGCAAGGCTCCTTCAGGACATATGTAGTGCACCCGTATCAACTTAATATTATCTGCCGGAAGCTTATTGAGCGAAGTCAGTAGCGCTGCTGGCATGAGTGTATATCCAAGCCGCTTAGCATGCTTACGGATGGAAAGAAGGTCTTCTGTTAAGTACTCCACCATCGCTAACGAGACAGAAGGTGAATATGTACTGTATTGCGCTTCTAGCTTTTGTATCTCTTGCTCCATCTGGTACGTATCTGCATACTGCCAGCTAACCACAACCAGTTGAATGAACAGCAAACATGTAACCAACAGCATTGTGCCTAGAGAAAAAATATCTGCTACATATTGTTTATCGCGCGCTGCAAAATCATATAGCAGGTTAACATCATGCTTCTTTATACTCAGCACAGCACCAAAGTGTGACGCAAAGGCAGCATCATGCCGTGTAGCATCCATACTGCTTGTCGGAAGAAACTCAGGAGGAAGGGCAACCAGAGGCAGCACCGTGCTTCCTGTTTTTTCAGACAGGAACTTCAAAAAATGCTGATCCCAGCTATAGTCTCCTGAAATATATACACGTTGTGGAATTGAAATATTCAAATCATCAAGGAGCACTATGGCGCGTTCAATTTGTCCTTCAAATCGGGAAGCCACAGGCGAAACAGCAGAAAAAATTTCTTTTTCATATCCTGCATATGCGCTGACAAGCTCCGGCATGAATACCGTATTACCCTCGTTTTCAAATTGTGTTCCTGACAGTTCGTCAACAAAATTCTGTGATCCAATTTTTAAAATACGGCTAAAGCAAACTTCTCGATTCTCGAACCCCAGCACAACAGAATATTTTTTTTCAATATGCACCAGAAGCAAACTGCTCAGTGATTCACTATCCTGCTCAGGAACAGCAGAAATAAGGTTGGAAAGACAGGTAGAAGCAAGCACGACGCCCTGAAGTTTTATGCCTGTTGCTGCGTACCATTCTGTCCACAATTCGATGTCAGATCTAGGGACTACGGTCACGAGTACCGAGAGTTGATTTCCAGGAGCTGAAACTCGCTTTCGCACCCGAAAATCAATAAAATGTGTTTCTTCATCAACGTCTTTAAGCTCTTTTTTCAGCGTCCAAAACACAGCAGTTGAAAGCTGGCTATGACGTAACTTAGGAACCGTTAGTACGGTTTGATATACCGAATCAGAACGAACCAGCCCAACAAGTTCAACCTTCCGGCATACGGCGGTGCTTTGTCGTATTATATCGCGCAGGACAGCAGGAAAGTCCTCTGTCTCTTCTGCTGGCTGAGACAAAGGTACTGTGACATATTCATATCTGCCCATATGAACATATTTTTCACGTGCTAATATGGTGATGGTTGCATCGCGAACATCAACGTACAATGTCGCATTCGTAAAGGATATCGAAGACACCTGACGACCTTGCGACAGTTTGTCATCTCCACGCTCCCATGCAGCACTTTCCGTTTTTTTTCGCAACAAATTTAGCAACAAATCTGTAGACGACTTGCTCTCATCAGGCATTCAGTTCTTCCCCTGTCCTTTCCTCCCCCGAAAAGAACATAACTTGCTATAAGTATAGAACAACTGAAGCATCATAATATTATATTGATACTTATTTTACCTGACGTTTACTCCCACCTTGGACTACAACGCTATTCAGAAGAAGTGCCTCTTTCAAAAAAAGTGTGCCGACAACAAATCAACAATGTACCATTATAAAAACAAAAAAAACACTCAATTAGGGTTAACATGGCACGGTATCAGTCCTATAATCCCTGCCTCCAAGGAGGAGTTATTATGAATATTCAATCACTCAAACTCGCGTGCTTTTCCCCTACCGGAACATCATTATCAATTCTCGAAGCGATCAAGCAGGGAATGCATATTGAAAAAACTGAAATCATCAATGCGACGCGAAGCGATCAAAGAAAGCAATCATTACTGGCAGCCTCAAACGATCTGCTTGTTATCGCAATGCCTGTATACAGTGGGCGACTCCCTGTTGTAGCAGAACAATGGCTTCAGCAAATGTCGCTTGATAATACGCCGACAGTTTGCGTTGTTGTATACGGAAACCGTGAATATGATGACGCACTTCTCGAGCTTAAAAATATTGTACAGCAACGCGGCGGTGTCCCTGTTGCAGGAGCAACATTTATCGGTGAGCATTCTTTTTCAACAGACAGCACCCCGATTGCAGTTTCACGCCCTGACTCAACAGACTTAGGACAAGCGCGTGCTTTTGGTGAACAAATACAATCAATTATCGATTCATTCGACGCTGTACCAGTAGATAAAAAGCTCAATGTACCGGGAAATCTTCCATACAAGGCAATCGGTAAAGGGGGTGCACTAGATTTCATCGATATCAGCACTGCCTGTACCCTGTGCGGTCAATGCGCCTCTGTATGTCCTGTAGATGCAATCACCATCTCTGATTCCGTAACAATGGACTTAGAAAACTGTATTCACTGCTGCGCTTGCATTAAAGCATGCCCAGTACATGCCAGAACAATGAAAGAAGGTGCTCTTATGGATGCAGCAAAACGATTAAGCACCATGTGCAATGAACCGAAAAAGCCTACATTCTTTTTTGCATAGTCTTGCTTTACTGTGAGATACAATAAGGCTCTCAAAATGTACTGAGAGCCTTTCTTTATGCAAATGGACTACCTTTTTCATATTCAGAAAAACAATAACTACCTTCAAAAATTCACAATTACCCTCCAAAACTACAGTAAACTTACATTTGACAATATATAAAGAGAGAAGATAATCAGCCGATCTTATATCTACCATTATCACAATATTTTGCTAATTCTTTCTCTCAGGATTGTTCGACATGGTTATCCACACGCCCCGCTCTACCTTATTCTTCACAGTAGCTCTTTTCTTTCTTCTCGCTTTTACGCTACCTGCCACAACTACCGCTTCTAACAATGCATCGCGATTTGATGTGAAAATTATAGGAAATGGTCCTTTAGTTCCTCGCAGCGCCAATCAAGCAATTCCTATTACCTTTAAGAATCTAGAAGCAGTCGATATAGAGATTTTAAAAGTAACGAATCCCCGTGCCTTTTTGAAAAGCTACTATCTATCCGACGCGTTGAGAGAATATTCACTTGATTACATGCAGAATAATTTCGAAAGTGTATTTTCTGACCGTTATCACCTTCCTGAAGGAAAAAAAGATCAAATAACCCCAGCACAACTCCCCATTCCCAAAAGCCTTGCTTCTGGGTGGTACATTGTGGTGATAAAAGCACCGGGTACTTTCACTAAAGCTGAAATACGACATATGCTGTTAACAGACATAGGCATTCAGCTTAGAAGTTACAAAGAACAAACAGGCGTATACGTAACTCGACTTTCTACAGGCGAAGCGCTGCCAAATATGAACGTTACTGTGGCACGCGAGTCAGCCCCCCTTACTGCTGTAACAGATGAAGATGGTTGGGCTATGGTGTCTGATAAAATTGAACAATACGATGTTGTTATTGTTCAATCCGCTGACGAATCTGAATATGCCATCTTACCAAAGCGAGAAATCCCTCTCGATTTGTCAGAATATTCAATCGGCGGAAGAAAATACCAAGCATATGAAGCATATATTTACAGCAACCGCGATCTGCTAAGACCGGGCGGCTCACTTCCCATTAACATTCTTCTTAGGAATGAAGACGGATGCGCCATTGCGGATACATCAGCATCGTTGCAAATTTTGAATCCATACGGGGATGTTGTTTCAACTAAAAAGCTTTCTTCTGATCGTGCCGGTTATTGTGCAACCACGGTCAATACAGCTGCCGATTGGCTTACTGGGCGCTACACTGCTCGGCTCTCTTTATTTGAAGGTGAGGTAATTGCTGGTGAAATGAAATTTCAGGTAGAAGAATTTGTGCCTGAAAGAATGGATTTAGTTATTACTGACAACAAAAAATGGGTTCCGGTCGGTGAAGAAAATATTTTCAACCTCACAGGACGGTACCTTTTCGGGTCACCCGCAGCAGGAAATGAGCTGTCAACAACAGTAGTAACAACCCCTGTTCGTCATTTTTCCGTTGGTGCATATAAAGACTACTATGTAGGCGAACCGTTCTCCCTTTCTAACGCACAGAGGCTTTCAGAGTTTAACCGCAAGCTTTCGGAGCAAGGCGAGTTGGCATTCCCTGTCGCTAGCCCCAAAGCAACCGAAGTGGAGTACAAAAGTCCGGTTAACGTTACAGTTAATTTTAGTCTCAAAGAATCTGGTGGGGCTGCGGTACAAAGGAACCGGTCATTTAACAGTTGGAAAAAACAAAATATTCCTGCAATCCTACCTGCCGCAAAAACTTTTTCCTATAACAGCATGGCAGAATTCGATATTGCTTTGCTTTCTCCAAATGGTCAGCAGCTTGAAAAAGGCGAGTTGGATGTCGAACTGTTTTACGACGACGGCCCTTACTACTGGACATACGAAGAAGGTATTGGCTGGAAACGTCAAGCTCAAGAAAGATGGAAATCTGTAGCAAAACAATTAATGACTATTACGGAAAAGCCCGAGCGATTGGCTCTCCCTGTACGTTGGGGGGACTATCGTCTTGTTGTTACTGATAAAAAAACCGGCATAAGCTCGTCTTGCTCATTTTATGCAGGATGGAATCAAAATAGCTCACGCCTTAAAACTAAGCCTGACTTCCTGACTATCACTCCTGATAAGAAAAGTTATATGGCAGGCGAGCCACTCAAGGTAGCAGTTGCATCGCCACTCAAGGGGACACTGCTGCTTACTGTTGAAACAAGTGACAAGGTTCTCTGGAAGCATTCCCAGTCTGTTGCAAAAGAAAATGTTGCAGTAGAGATACCGCTTTCTATGGACAAACTCTCCCGCCACGACATTTATATAACAGGTACAATAACAGGCGTAAAAGATACAACGCCACGTCGCTATTTTGGAGTTCAGCATGTAAAGCTGGACCGTTCAGAAAAACAACTCGGCATCTCAATAAGCCTACCTGAACGAATAGAGCCTATGACCAAATTAACCCTCCCGGTCAGCGTATCTGGCGTGGAGAAGGCTCAATTAAAAAACACATGGGTAACAGCATCTATTGTAGACAAGGGGATCATCAACCTGAGCCGATTTAAGCCGCAAGACCCGCATGCATTTTTATTCGGTCAACGCCGCTACATGACAGATATTCAGGACTTATTTTCAAGGCAGTACGATAACCGCCCCAACCCGTTCGCACGCTCTCGCTTCGGTAGTGACAACAACATGTTGACTCAAAATAAAAATGACAACCTTGTTGAAAGCAAGACCGTTATCTTAATGTCAAAAGCCGTTCAATTAATTGATGGCAAAGCGCAAATAGAGTTCGACATTCCTGACTATAACGGTGAAGGGCAGATAATTGTTACTGCGTACAACGGAACACAAGTCGGTCAGCTTGTAACAGATTCGACCATCACTTCACCAGTCGTTGTTGAATTAAGCATGCCACGCTTTTTTGTTCCAACCGATACCTCTACAGTTACTATCGATTTATTCAATAACAGTGGCAAAAAACAACTCTGCAATCTTAACCTACACTCAAGCTCTAACCTTACGTTAGAAACAAATCTATTACCTGAAAAACTGGAACTCAACGATGGTGAGCACTGGACAAAAAGTATTCCTGTGCATGTCCATAATGAGATGACATCAAAGTCATCATCACTTTCCGTCCAGCTTTCTACTGAAGAGTTTTCATTTGATCGTTCTTGGCGAGTTCCTGTGAAGGCACTTGAACCCCCGATCACTAAAAGCGTAACAGGCTACCTGCTTGAAGGCGATAGTTACAGTGTTCCTGCAAGCCTTTGGAGGGGGCTAAAAAAAGCGACAGAACGAGAAGGGACTATTCACATCAGCACTACGCCAACGTTAAGCATAAAAGAACATGCTGAACATTTATTTCGCTACCCTTACGGATGTGCAGAACAAACAACCAGTAAAGCATGGCCATTTTTATTGCAGCACAGTGTTCTTGAGCCACTTAAACAAAAGGTAATTGCTGAAAAACATGGGGTAAAAGATTCGCGTGATGTAATCGCTGCTGCAATCGCACGGCTGAGCACTATGCAAAAAACAAATGGCGGCTTTGGTCTTTGGGATAGCGAAAGCTCAGAAGCCCCTTGGCTTACTGCCTATGTTAGTGACTTTTTACTTGAAGCGGACAAATTATACCCAAACACTGTGCCGGAACCTATGCTTCGTAAGGCTCTAAATAGATTACAAGATTATGTTGCAGACAGTAGCGTCGTTAGAAATCTGGAGCACCATGCAGATGATTCAGCAGTCGCAACTGCATATGCTGCCTATGTTTTGAGTCAACAAGGAAAAATCCGTTACAGCGCACTACAGCAGCTTAGGTCTAACTATCCTACGGCGTTATCAAAACTTCATTACGCATATGCCTGTGTTAAAGTGGGCGAATCTTCTGAAACAATACAGAAGCTCTTTAGCGAGTTCTTAGAGCGCCCGATTCGCCCTAAAGAGTATATTCATGACTATGGCTCTGACATTCGCGACCTTGCTTGCGCTGTTCGTATTATGAACAACTTCGAAAGCTATCCTCAACTTACGAGGCAAGCATCGTTGTTACAAAAAGAATTATTATCGCAGTTGCAAAGAAAATTACTTTCACGACGCTGGTTCAGCACACAAGAACAGGTTACTTTATTGCAAGCCGCAATTATCAGCAAAAATGAACAGCAAAAACAAAACATCAATATTGTCATCAACGGAACTCCAGTAAACAAACAGGGGAATATCACGATACCGCTGTCTGAAGACCTCAATATTGAAAACACATCAGATGAAGCATTGTATCTGCAAGTAATGGCGAAAGGATATCTTGATATCGCTCCTTCTTCTAAGCTCAACATTACTCGCTATAACACCATCAACCTTCAATCACTGCGGCATTTTTCAGCAAAGCTGAATAGTTCTTCAACAGAGCAACGGTTGTCAGAATGGTTGGATGGCAAAGATTTGGAGCAGGAACCTCTAAACAACTCGTTTAACGTTGGAGATCGTGTTCTCGTTGTTCTGGAAACAACATTAGGTGAAGAGATACTAAAAGATGCACTGTTAGTGAGTGGCATTCCGGCTGGATTCGTTTTAGAAAATCCAAACCTGAACCAAGGAATTCCATTGCAGGACAATTTGCCTAAAGAAATTATTAAACGACTCTCTCAACCAAATCACGTTGAATATCGTAATGATCGATTTGTCGTATCTGATACAATGCAAGGTTATGCTTACAGATACGCATACGTACTACGAGCAGAAGTGCCGGGAAAATATGCTGTGCCGCCTGTTTTCTTGGAATCTATGTACAATCCGGAAAGACGTTATCTGCAATGGCAACAGCCAACGCGAGTCACAATTAAAAAATAAATACCAGTTACGGATTATTCTTTGAATCTACACCATAAACGCATCAGTGCAGTCGTATTGTCAACGGCTGTGCTGATGCTTCTTTGCATTGCCGTTCTTAATGCTGTCTGCCCGCTTCCAAAAATTTACAAAGATGGTCCTTCAACGGTTGTCACATCCAACGACGGACGCATTCTGCGATCTTTTGGAAACGCCAAAGGTGTCCATCGCTACCAAACCGCAGTGAGCAATGTCTCTCCTTTTTATATTACGGCGTTGCTAGACTATGAAGATCGATATTTTTACTACCACCCTGGAATCAATATCTTTTCTTTACTGCGTGCTGGCTACCAGTGGGCTATCAATGGCAAGATTATTTCTGGCGGTTCAACAATTACAATGCAAGTTGCGCGGCTCATTGAACCGCATCCACGTACTATTCTTGGAAAATTACGGCAAATCTGGCGGGCTGTTCAACTTGAATGGTATTTTTCAAAGAATGAAATTCTCACAATGTATCTCAACTTAGCCCCCTTTGGAGGAAATATAGAAGGGGTCGAGGCAGCAGCACGACATTTGTTTAGCAAGCCAGCAAAGTCTTTGAACAAAAATGAAGCTGCCCTGCTCGTGGTACTTCCTCAAAAGCCATCAGCCTATCGACCGGATCGACACCCCACCCTCGCTAAAAAAATGCGAAATAAAGTACTCCGCCGTCTTAATGCACGGCGCATCCTTAGTACCCAAGAAACTAACCTGCTAACAGATGAAGATATCTTTCTTGCACAGCCTTCTGGCAAGGCTCTCGCTCCTTTGCTTAGCCGCTTGCTTAAACATCAATTTCCTGAACACCATGTTATCCAAACAACAATTGACTATGACCTTCAATTGCGACTGACAAAGTTGCTTTCGCGCACGGCGGATAAGCTTCCTCCCAAAACATCCGCTGCTGCCCTTGTTATAAATAACAAACAAGGCAATGTGCTTGCCTATCAGGGCGCTATTGATTTTTTCGACGCTGACCGTTTTGGGCATGTAGATATGGTACGAGCAATCCGCTCTCCCGGCTCTACGTTAAAGCCGTTCATATATGGTCTTGGCTTCGATCAAGGAGTTATCCATACCGAAAGCTTGTTAAGCGACATTCCTACATCGTTTGGAGATTATAAACCACAAAACCTGAATCGGCGCTTTATCGGAGCAGTCAGCGCAAGCACAGCGCTCAAAAAATCACTCAATGTGCCCGCAATTCAAGTGCTTAACAGTATTACACCTGAGGCTTTTGACACTCGTCTCAAAGAAGCCAACATTCACTTACGGCATAAAAAATCCAACCTTTCAGTTGGACTTGGCGGTACCGGAACCTCCCTGTGGGAATTGGCAAAAATGTATCGCTCATTGGCGGCAACAGGAAATGTTAGCGATTTACATGTTATTCCATCATCAACCGAACAAGCTACACGTCCGCTTCTTTCAGAACAAAGCAGCTGGATGGTTTTTTCTATTCTTAGCTCCATTAGCGCACCGGATAGAATTATACCCTCAACACGTCGTAAAATTGCGTGGAAAACAGGTACCAGCTATGGCTACCGAGATTTTTGGTCAATCGGCGTCAGTCCAGATTACACAGTAGCTGTTTGGGTTGGCAGACCGGACGCCACCCCATTGATTGGCTTTTTAGGAGCAACGCTAGCTGCGCCAGTCATGTTTGATATTTTTGACTTGCTACCACGAGATACCCATAACCTTCGAATGCCTGACGGTGTAGAAAAAACACGTATATGCTGGCCTGGAGGACGCGCATTTTCAGCAACAGCGCCTAGCCTCTGCCAAACACAAAAATACGCCTATACCATTCGAGGCATCACTCCACCTACCCTGCAAAGCTCTGGATATTTTGTCACAACAGATTCACTTCCGGATTTATTAAGGGAGTGGCAAAGACAACAACAGATAGTAACAGCACATGATAATGCGCCTTCTAAATTAGCGATAATAGGCATACGAACTGGGCAGCACTATTTTCAGGATCAAATTACCAGCATCTCGCTATCTACCAATCAACATTCGCAACCCGTCAAATGGTACGTGAATTATGCACCAATCCACAATGCCACATTTGATATAAACAAATACTTAGGGGAAACAGCAGTCACAGCTTGCATCAAAGATACATGTGTTACTGAAACGGTTTATATACATTAGTCTACCCAAAAGGACAGAAGCGCAGGACGCACACTCAACTCCGCTGCAACATATCTCACCCAATAGCAACAGTTGATTTTTGCAACTCGCGCTTGCTGTTCCCCCTGTCAGTTGTGTTACACTTTTACGATTTCGATTGTAACATCATTACTCACACCGCTAAGGTTGAGATTCTAGCGAGGTAGACATGCTAACAGCGGCTTTGCTTGCAATGGGCTTTCTGCTCTCCCCCAGAGCCTTTATGATTTCTGGAAGTGGCATAGGGCTGGCTGGGAACTGGTATTTTTTAATCGTCGCGCTTCTTTTCACAACTCACCTCGTCACCATTCCACAGCAAACAGTCAGCAATGAAAAACAATATTCTGATGCACTGAAATCGTTTGGATATAGCGTGCGCTTTTTTACGTTAGCATTTTTTGCCTGTTCGATACTGGGAATAGCTGGCTATGCATTTAACGAAGTTTTCGTATATTGGTTTCCCAACTTTCTTTTCAGCTTTATCATACTGGCATGCTCGTTTTTAACCGCTATTCTTCCTGCCAGCAAAGCGCAAAAGCTCCAACTAGCCTCAATCATTCTAGTGCTAATAGGAATCACGGTGCTATCTCTTGCAGCACTGTGGGCTACACCTCCGAACGCGAACTCGCCCGACTTTTTTGCACCGTATGGAGCCTCCCCCTTCTCAGATGGACTTTTGTTAATGGCGCCCCTCTTGATTGGCTATGAACTCTATACGCCACCGTCTAGCAGCAACCGAACATCTCGAAAATCCTATACGTTAGCCTTAGGACTGACGGTAGTGTTTCTCTCCATATTTTCTTACGCCTCACTGTGTGTTTCTGGTACAGAAAAATTAGCAGACTCGACTGTGCCGTATATGATCGGGGCAAGAAAGATTTTAGGTCAAACTGGACGATACGTTATGGGAGCCATCATAATTTTGGGGAGTTACGCCGCATTTACGAGTACTTTGCTATTTCTTAAAAAACCTTTCGATAAATTCATAGATTCCTCACCTTCAACTAAAAAAGCCAATAACCGTCTCAGTAAAAAAATTATTGCAGCTGCTATTCCCACCCTTACAGTCAGTGTGCTGCTACTCCGAGGATATGCTGGGGAGCCGATTACTGAATCATATATTGCCGGAGGGTTCTCGCTTTGGTTTCTGTTCTATGGGTTGTCAGCAGCAGGCTCCATAAGAAATACACATTCTCTCTTACAAAAAGTAGGAACGTCTTTCGGCATACTTTCGTGCTTCTACCTTGCCTACGTCGTTTTGCAGTTACCTGAATCTCCAGTAAAAGGGCTCAGTGCGGCAATTGGCTTCACCCTTGCCATCGCAGTCTTGACATTCTGTGGCAGGAAAAGGTTGTTACCCTAAAAAAATATGGTACAATTACTCCAAAATATTCATGGAGAATGTACTATGAAACCAATTAAACTAATCACTTTGGTCATGATGCTCTTGGCACTAGCAGCCACGGCATTTGCTGCAGACGTTCAAAGCATAAGCAAGGACACGTTAAAGGCAAATATGGGTTCCTACATCATTGTCGATGTTCGCACTGGCTCTGATTGGAAAGGAAGTGAATTTAAAATACGAGGAGCAGTTCGTCCTAGCGGCGATATTGTAAGTTTTGCCAAAAGCCAAGGCTGGGCAAAAAATGCAAAGATAGTCTTGTATTGCGCTTGACCTAACGAATTTACAAGCGTCCGTGAGGCGCAAAAATTGGTCAATGCAGGCTACATGAATGTTTTTGCTCTAAAAGGCGGCTGGAAGGACTGGTCTAGAAGCCGATACCCTACTCAAGAGAAGTAGAGTTCCTCTATAAAATATGACGAAAAGCGATAGGCATGTGCCTATCGCTTTTCTTTTACCTTTCTTGTCCATACTCTTTGCTCATTTTTTCAAGGCAACATTTAGTAACTATCTTGAATGTAGGCTACAGTTACTCGAACTAATCAAAAAATTATGCCGACTGAAGCATAAAAAATAACTCTATATTAGACAATAAATGATTCTATTTTGATAGCAATAATAAGTTACAGCGAAGACTAAAAACGTCAAGCGAACGAAGATTTATCACAAATGAAGCTCTTGGCATTTTAATCTGACTCTTATTTTTTTTTTTACCAAAAAGCTTTTCCTTTTTTACAGTAAGCACACACTAACAATATTGTATTCATAAATTAAACCTTATCATTCTTTAATCTCTTACTTGAAAACAAAAAAAAACTATCATTCTTCCTATGTTATCAATCGGATTTGCCAAAAAATAGAAATTTGGCATATATGTCGCCAGAACATATTTATAAAAGGAGACTGTTATGGGCTATCATCTATACCCTAGACACTTGTTAGAAAATTTTTCAATCGAAGTATACAACCCCAATAGAGATCCAGACAACCCCAAGGGAAACATTGGGGACTTCCGTATGATAGAGCACCTTTCAGAAAAAACGCATGAAGTTTTTGATAACAATCCTGCAACTAGTCAGCATCATGGAGCATCGATTATAGAGGGGGACACTCCTGGATACAATTTTACAAACTCATTACCCGATAAAGTATATCCAAATGACGGAGGACTTGTTGATAGAATCACATTACCGTGGGGGCAAGTTGTTGAATTACACTGGCCTTCGACAGGGGCTCCGCGACCTGCTTATTCAGAAATGCTCGCTGCATTCGGTCTGGACTTTGACCCGTCAATCAACCTTGGCCCCGTCATTTACGATAAACAGTATGGCTCCTCTAATAAACGCTCTACTGTAGACATCCTGCATGGTGGGGTCGGCAATGACATGCTGTACGGAAGAACTAATGATGATTTTCTTTATGGCGATGAAGACATGGACTACCTAAATGGTGGAACCGGTAACGACCACCTTTATGGAGGCTCCGGACACGACAAGCTCGAAGGTGGTGCAGGCGCAGACGTCATAGACGGTGGTGAAGGAAGTGACACTGTTTCATATGCTTCTTCAAGCGCAGCAGTAATAGTAGATCTATCTACTGGAACTGCAACAGGTGGAGATGCTACAGGCGACACTCTCGTCAGCATTGAACATGTTGAAGGTGCAATGGGCGGAAGCACTATCACTGGCGACGATGGGAGCAATATTCTTTCCGGTGCTAAACGTAGTGACCTGTATGAAGGTTCATTCTACTCTGAATTTTATGAAGCGCTGTTTACGGACCTCACAAGGGAGCAATTCTACAAATTACCCGATGATCATATATTCAAAAAAAATGCAATCGCTAATGCAATCGCTAAAATCGACAACTACTACATCAGAGACAGTACATTTGCTGATGTAATGTACGGTGGCAAAGGCGCTGACATCCTCAACGGATACGACGGGAACGACAAACTCTATGGCGGCGAGGGTGAGGACGTCCTCAACGGCGGCATCGGTGCAGACATTCTTGACGGCGGCGCTGATCGCGATGGTGTAACTTACAAAGAATCTGCTGGAGCAGTTCTGGTTAACCTGCAAGATAATATCGGCAAGGGCTTCGACGCAGAAGGTGACACATTTACCAGCATCGAAGACATTGAGGGCTCCGCGCACAATGACCAGCTTATCGGTAACGATGTCAGCAACCGACTTTTCGGCCGTGACGGCAATGACGTCATCTTCGGTGGGGGCGGAAACGATTACCTCATAGGTGACAACGGTGATGATCTTCTCATCGGGGGCACTGGTGCAGACTATTTTGACGGTGGCGCAGACAAAGACGCTGTATCGTATAAAAATGCCACTGGGGGCGTCGTTGTGAACCTGCAAAGTAAAACAGGCCAGCAGAATGATGCCCAAGGCGATACCTATACTAATATTGAAAATGCTGAAGGTTCCAACTTTGCAGATACTCTTATTGGTGACGCTGGGGCCAACACCCTTGTCGGCTTAAATGGAAATGATTTCTTGGATGGCGGGCAAGGCGAAAACAAATTGTTTGGTGGTCTTGGCGACGATGCCTACTTTATCCGTTCGGGATATCAGTACAACTTTGTTTATGAAAACGCCGGAGAGGGCAACGATGATGCTCGTTTCCTTGACAGAACCACCAGTGAGATCAGTTTGCTTGCAAAGTACAATGGTGACGACCTGATTGTTGGCTTTAATAACAACACAGAACTGGTTCACTTTGTAGATTGGTATGCTTCCGACGGTTCTTACACTGTTGAAAAATTCTACTTCAACGACGGCTCTGGAAACTATGTAACAGCAACTGCAGAAGCATTGGCTGCTGCTGCAACAGAAATTACTACATCTGCATAATAACCTTATACAACCTCCCGCTGCTTTTGAACTGCGGGAGGTTTAATAAAAGCACCACGATGACAGCACAATCTAATTCCGCTCAAGTTCCGACAGATCGTAATCGACCACTGCACTCCGGTTTAAAATGCCTGGCTTTTATTGCGCAATTTCACCGCATTCCTGCTACCTATACGTCTTTGCTGCATGAACATGGCACAGCAAAAGCCGAGCACAGTGACTATGAAATTGCTCGAGCAGCTAAGAGCTCGAAATTAAAAGCTAAAATAAAAAAGCTAACACCATCACTTGATGGTCTTGAAAAGCTACCTAAACCAGCAATGCTAAAATGTTGCGATGGCAAATGGGTAGTTTTTGGCGGGGTAAAAGAAAAAGGGTTACTTATACTTAATCCAGATAATAGTCAGCCAGAGGTGGTACAATTTGAAAATTTTTCGAAAGATTGGTCCGGAACTGTAATTTTGCTCGCAAGGAAAAGTTGCATTCCGGAAAGCCTGCAGCAATTTAACATCAGCTGGTTCATTCCATCACTCAAGAAATACAAAAAACTTTTTGGTGAAGTTCTACTTGCATCATTTTTTATCCAATTATTCGGCTTGGTTACCCCGCTATTCTTTCAGGTAGTCGTGGACAAAGTGCTGGTGCACAAGGGCATAACAACACTTGATGTTATTGCCATCGGCTTTTTAGGTATTTCTATTTTTGAAGTGGTACTTGGCGGGCTACGAACATGGCTTTTTTCCCACACAGCATATCGGGCAGATGTGGTGCTTGGGGCAAGATTATTTAATCACCTAATAAAACTACCTGCTTCATATTTTAATTCACGTAGAGTCGGTGATTCTGTTGCGCGCATTCGCGAACTTGAAACAATCCGAAGATTCCTGACTGGTTCAAGTCTTACACTTGTAATGGACTTATTCTTCACCGTTATCTTTTTTTTTGTAATGTATTCCTATTCCCCACTGCTTACGGGAGTTGTTGCAGGCATTATCCCGTTTTACATTATACTCTCCGCAATCGTTACCCCTCTGCTCCGTAAATTACTGGATGAAAAATTTTTACGGGGAGCAGAAAATCAGGCATTTCTAGTTGAATCCATAACAGGCATACAGGCAGTAAAATCTATGGCTGTTGAGCCACAATTTCAAAACAACTGGGAAGAAAAACTCGCCATTTATGTCCGTTCTGCCTTCAAAGCAGACAATTTAGGAAACATTACCGTGCAGTTGACCCAATTTCTATCCAAACTGACAACTCTTTTAATTATCTGGGTTGGCGCCCATAGTGTAATATCAAACACTATTTCAGTAGGCCAACTTGTAGCCTTTAACATGATGGCAGGCAGAATCACAGCTCCTATTTTAAGACTCGCCCAACTTTGGCAAGATTTTCAACAGGCTGGAATTTCGCTTAAGCGACTCGGCGACATCTTGAATATTCCAACTGAAGAATGTGGTAAATCTTCATATATCCCCCCGGAAATCCAGGGAAGTGTGCGTTTTGACAACGTATCTTTCCGTTATAGAGGCGATACGCCATTCGTTCTGAAAAAATTAAATCTCAAGGTGAAAAAAAATGAATCTATCGGAATAGTAGGCAGATCAGGTTCCGGCAAAAGCACACTTACCAACCTCCTCCAACGGCTCCATCTTCCCGAAGAAGGAAGAATTTTTGTCGATGGGCATGATATCAATCACGTAAACACTTCATGGCTCCGGCGACAAATCGGGGTTGTTCTACAAGAAAACATTCTCTTCAACCGTACTGTTTACGAGAACATTGCGCTTTGCGACCCTGCTGCACCAATCCAGCATGTTATTCAAGCTGCGAAACTTGCCGGGGCACATGAATTTATTGGCACCCTACCTGAAGGATACGAGACGGTAGTCGGAGAACAAGGCTGCACCCTTTCTGGTGGTCAACGGCAACGTATCGCCATTGCGCGGGCACTGTTGACAAAACCACGAATATTAATTCTGGATGAAGCCACAAGCGCGCTGGACTATGAATCTGAACATATTATTCAGAAAAACATGAACGCAATTGGGCATGGCAGGACAGTTTTTGTCATTGCACACAGGCTCAGCACTGTTATGAACTGCGACCGCGTTATTGTAATTGATAAAGGAAACATTATTGAAGAAGGCACGCATACGTCTTTGCTGCAATCTGGCGGATACTATGCAAAGCTATGGGCATATCAGAGCAGCAATCATAATGATCAAAGACAAGTGCAAGAGGTGGTAAATGCATAACTTTCCATTTTCACTATTTAAAAAATCTAACTCAAAAAGCGACCTTGATTTCCTCCCTGCAGCTCTTGAGGTTATTGAAACACCAGCCTCCCCTATAGGCCGAGCGCTGTTGTGGACCATCATGCTTTGTGTCTGCTTCATAACCTGCTGGGCATGTATCGGCAAAACCAATGTTGTAGCAGTTGCCGTAGGTAAGGTTATTCCTGTGGATCAAGTAAAAACCATTAACCTGTTAGAAGATGGTGTCATAAAAAGAATTTTTGTTAAAGAAGGACAAATTGTTGAAAAAGGCACGCCACTTATTGAGATAGATAGTACGTTAGCCCAACTGGACATAGAAACTCTGGGGCAGGATCAGCTCAACTTACAGTTTGAACTTGCAAAAGCGCAGTGCCTTTTAAAATGGATATCAGATCTGAAAAAAAAACCAGCCTTCATTCCGCCACAAAATACCGCTGCATCCACCTCTAAATTAATTGAAATATATGCAAATCAAACAAAAAAAGAAGCAAATAGCCTTCGTTTTCAACTTAAAAGACTCACGAGCAGGAAAGAGAAGCTTATTGCTCAACACAAAGCAGAAGAACACCGACTGGCGAAGCTGGAACAAACCTTATCCATAGCAACCAAGTGGTCAAAAACTATGAAAACTCTTTATAGTCAAGGCCTTGGTTCTGAATACGACTGGCTTCAAAAAGAACAGCAGCGCATCATCAATTACGAAGATTTAAACTCATGTATGCAAAAATTAAAAGAAATCACTGCAAGTCTACAGGAAGTTGCTGCACAAAGAAAACAACTTGTAACTGATTTTACAAAAAATTTATTGGCTACTGAAACTGCAATTCTGTCTAAGATTGATGATATCTCTACTCAAACACAAAAAGCAGAAAAAATTAAAACATTCCAGAGCATAACCGCACCAGTATCTGGTAAAATTCAGCAACTTGCAGTACACACCGTAGGAGGGGTCATTCTCTCCGGCGCACCTATCATGATCATAGTCCCGAGCAATCCGAAACTTGAGATAGAAGCATTTATCAATAACAGCGATATAGGCTTTGTCCATGAAGGGCAGTCAGCAGAAATTAAACTGGAAGCATTCCCCTACAACGAGTTTGGCACACTACACGGGGAAGTTCGGTCTATTTCAGAAAATGCTATTGAAGAACCTAACAAAGGGTTCAGATACGCTACACGTATCAAATTGAACAAAAAGTACTTAACCGCTGGCTCTAAAAAATTAAAACTCATGCCAGGCATGGTAGCAACCGCTGAAGTGAATTTACGGGAACGAAGACTGATTCAATATTTTTTATCACCTTTGCTCAAATATAAACACGAAAGTTTTAAAGAAAAGTAGATAGCATTCGAAACAATTTATAAGCCAGCAACAATTTGTACTTTTGACACTTTAGTTAGCTAGAGGCCCTCACTATGCAAATCCTAAACTTAGATTATGATACAGCCACTCAAATATTTTTAGCGAAAAAATCATCTTTTACCATAACTGAAAAGGCTTCTGCCAACTAGATTTTAATTCAACAGAAATAATTGAAGACAATGTAGCGATTTCTGAAGAGGGCTACACGCTTAAGTGTAAGAGTTCTGACTTGATCTGACATTTCCTCTTGAAAAATAAGAGGTTCTCCCTTTTGATGAATAATCAGAAGACCTTCAAAAACTGGAAAACACGCCCAAAAGGGACCTGTAAATCTCACTTGATTAGTTCCACCCGTAAGTAGAGATTTGGTAGGGAGAGTGGGCTTCAAGGTATTCGGCAGGAGTAAGGTTGCCGAGGGACTCATGAGGCCGTTCTGCATTGTATTCTTTCAGCCACTGTTCCGTTTGCTCTTTTACTTCGGTCAAAGTTGAAAACAAGTAAAAATCAAGAACCTCAGTGCGATAGGTTCGGTTGAACCGTTCGATGTACGAATTTTGAGTCGGCTTTCCAGGTTGAATGTGTTCAAGATGTATCCCTTTCTGTTCTGCCCAATTGATCATTGCCATAGACACTAGTTCTGGCCCGTTGTCCATTCTGATCTTTTCAGGGAGTCCTCTCCACGCAACAATGCGATCCAGCACCCGTAATACTCTGGCCGTAGGCATGTTGGTATCGACTTCAGTGGCTAAGCATTACGACTAAAGTCATCGATGATGTTGAAAGTCCGGAACCTCTGCCCACTCATTAACGCGTCGTACATAAAATCTACAGACCAACAACAGTTCGCTTCAGGTAGCACAGCAAGGCGTTCAGGGTTGCGGGAGGGTAGGCGTTTCTTGCCTTTCCTTCGTAGATTCATTTTCAACATGCAGTACACACGATAAACGCGCTTATGATTCCAACGATGTCCCTTTCGGCGCACATGCTGAAATAATTTGGGGAAACCATAAATCGGATATCGTTCAGCCAGTTGAAGCAGCAACTCAATGACAGCCGAATCGTCTCTCGGGTTTGCTTTATAGGCGTAGACAGAACGGCTTTGCTTCAATGCTGCACATGAACGTCGAATGCTTAGGCCGTGGGCCTGATGCATAAACGTGATCAATTCACGCTTCTCAGCTGGCTCTAAAGCTTTTTTGCAAGACATCCTTGAGTGCCTCGTTTTCAAGGCTCAAATCAGCAAACATTCGCTTCAAGCGTGTGTTCTCAGCTTCTAGGTCACGCAATCGGCGAATGTCAGACGCTTCCATCCCGCCATATTTTGATTTCCATTTGTAGTAGGTGGCTTGGCTTGCAGAGTGTTCGAGACAAACTTCAGCTACCTTTCTGCCGCCTTCAACTTCTTTAAGAATCCGAATTATCTGACTTTCAGTGAATCTAGATTTCCGCATCGGTTCTATCTCCTTGATAAGATGAAGATTAACGAAAATCTCTACTTTCGGCTGATTTAATTTTACGGGAGATTTACATTTTCAAAACATCCCCGCTCTTCATTCCATTTCTTGCGGTAATGACGCAGCGCTTTAAGTCCTTCCGCACAGTTAGATTTGTCAAACACGCAGGAAGGCAAAATATTTCGTACTGACTGAATCCCGTCTTCAACAGAAACAGACGGGCAAATGGTGAACTTGATACCCAGCTCCAGCGCAGACTCGTAACGAGACTTTGCCTTGTTGCCGATCTCACGTACACGAATGTCATGTGGTGCTATGTGCTGGTCGTAGCGGTAACCGTACTTTTCGGAGAACTCCTCAAGCACTTTGGCGTAGTGGTCCAAACCTTCACCGCTGTTCTCGTAGTAGTTGATGTACCTGCGTTGTCCTTGCGGGCTGTACTGGAAGAACCAGAGAGGCGTGGTATCGCCCACACCCAAGTCCCACGAGGTATGCACTTTCAAAAGTGGTTCAAACGGCACATCGCATACACGCCCTTGCGCCTCTGCCTGCGCCATATGCTTGCCGTAGTACGCACCCTCTACTGTCTGTGCGAACGCTTCTTCCGGTGTGGTCGGGTACTCGCGCTTCATGTCTTCTTTTAAATTATTTTCCATCACGGAGTACCAAGCCTTCTGTTCCGGCGAAAACCTGAAACCGAGCTTGCCTTCCATCTCCGTAAAATAAGCGTGCTGTTCTGCTGTCAGCGTTACAGACTTTGCAGGCAACACGTAATCAGCACGTTGATACCAGGGGAAAAAATGAAACTTGAAATCTAGGTTGGTCAGCGCATCACCCATACGCTCTTTACGTTGCGCCTCGTCGCAGGTATCGAAAAACAAACCGTGATCGCCTTCCGCTGTTGACTCAAAGATAACAATGCCATCAACCGGCACAGTCGGCAGCGCACCTGTTTTGACTTCCTTGGCACGCTGCGGAAAACGGGCAGCAATAGAAGAGTTGTTGTTAAGCAACAATTCCTGTGCATTCTCAGCCTGCGGTTGTAACCCCGGAACCGTGAGCAAGGAGGAAGGAAGATGCTTGTACGCATACAGAACTTTGTCGCGATAAATTTTTTTTACGTCATCTAGAGTTTGCGCGATGATACCCGCACGGGTGTTGGAGTTGAACAGGCATAGATCAAGCGCAAAGATACAAGCAAAGGTTGTCATACCAAGCTGGCGCGCTTTTAAAATGACGTTGCGATAGTGCATGTGGCTCACAAACCAAGTTTGCTCTGCATTCAATTGAAACCGCACGCTGTCACCGTTCTTGTCGATAATTCTGTACAGGTTATTTAGCCGCCAGATACGGTTGCTAAGGTTCCGCTTCATGTCGTGGTAGATTACGCTTGGCATGAAGACTCCTCAGGCTCAGAAAACAGTTCGCTTGATGCCAGCTTCCTGCTGTTACCGTCCAGATTAGCGATAAGATCGGAGAGTTCACCACCGCCCTGCTGCTGTGTGCGTCCTTGTCTGCGTTCTGCCAGTTCAACAATAAGCTTTGCCGCACTAGGGCTAGACTGCACATGCTTACGGACGCGCTTGGTTTCCTGCATGACAATTTGTCCCGTCTTTGAATCCTTCACCGCCTCCTGTGTGACTTCCGTGTAACTGTAGCCTTTTACCAGCTTGGTAAGTGCCTTATGTGCTTCAGTTACAGCGTACTCTTCATATCCACCCCGGCATGCCTCGTCGAATTCAGGATACTTTTGCCGCCATTCCCACACAGTAGTTTTGCTTACGCCAAACAGCTTACCCAGCTTACCATTTGAAAAGCCTCCTATGGCGCAGGCTTCCCTAGCCTGTTTCACATAGCTCTTGCGATATGCGGTCTTGCGGCCTGCCATTACTTTTCCTTTTTTGTGGTGAGAATACGGTAGATGTCGTCAATGCGCTTGTTCTGGTACTTCACAGCTTCCTCGATGCGCACAACAGAACTCACCTTCCGGCTGATAGCTTTAATCTCTTGAGCGTTGGCACTAGCCTGCGCCTCCACTTCTACAATGCGGCTGTAGAACGCGAAGGCACAGACTGCGACCACAGCCAAGCTTTTCAAGATAGTAAGGATTGTCGGAACATTGATGGTTTTATCAATGCACCAAGAGGAGGACGAACATTCTTTCATTTAGCTACCCAATTATTTGGTGGTTCTCTGTTCATCCTTGCGGAACGAACCAAGAGAAGAGCCAAGGTAGTAATTCACAACAGCACCAACAGGACCACCTAAAACTGTACCGAGAATAGGCGCAGCTTTTGCGACTATCGAGCCAACATCTTTCCAATCCATACACATACCCCACTGATAAAATTCCTTTGTTCAGAATGACAGACACCAAGAAGGAGAAATGCCGTCATTCTGAAAAAGAGCGGGTGTTGTCCGGTGTTGAAAAGCATGGAGGTCAGAACAGACCCAAAAACAACAGTTCCAACCGCCCGACAATCACACGGACAATCACCCCGAATGAGTAGCCATTATAGCATGGGGTTTTGAGGATGTTCAGTCAGGGGCGGGTGAGAAAGGCTAGGGAAGGGTGTGGAGTAGTTGACAGGTTTTTCAAATAAAAACGCCTTGGTGGGGACCCAAGGCGAAAAAATAAATAACTCTCGCGCAGAGTTCTGGTGATAAAGGGATTTGCTAAAATCTTACATAGCTAGTGAACGCCGATTTACAATATCAAAACTTAATAATAGATACAGGCAATTGCGTTACAACTAACTTTGGAGTTCACAATGTATACTGCTGCGACACTGATTACCGATGAAACTGATACCCTGAGAATTACAGATTTAGCAGACCAACTCGAAAAACTAGCTAAAGAATACACAATCGGTTCAGAAACCACTGACCTCGTCATCGTAGAGCTCATGAGCAAATCGCTACGTTCTGATAGTGGTAAAAAAGTCTATACGCCACTAGAGACCCCTTTAAACTTCCTCTTCATAGAGCTAGCAAACCACATAGCAGCGCTCACCAACCTTAGTTTCGGAGAAAAGCGTAAAGCCGAATCTAAAGTCAATCACCTTGCTATAAAATGCTTGCTTTTATTCCGTGCTCGAATGTTTTTTGATGTGACAGAGCTGGATGAATCCGAAAAAGCCCTTCTCCCTTACTCTATGAAGCTTCCCGATAACCTCACAGATAACGACCTACTGCTTTGGTTCACAATAGAAACAACAATCACAGAACTCAAACATCAAGATCTTACTAAAGAAATTCAGCTTACAGCTAGCGAAGCAAAAGAAACATTACGCACTATCCATGAAGAAAGAGAAAAATTTCTCGATATAGCTGGGAGCCACACACAAAAGTTTAGCAGAATGCTTGATAAGCATACTCAAAGTATTGGAGACGAATTTGAAGACTACAAAAAGCAAAAGAAAAAGGAGCAATATATTGCTTTTATTTGCTGTTTCATGAGCATTTCTGGACTTTTGTTCTTTGGAAATAAAGCAATGATTTCTCATTACGATCTAATTAGTAAACTAATAAAGAATAATAAAGAAATTACCTACACAATGATATTAGCTAGTAACTGGGTAAATATTTTTGTTGAATTTCTCTTGTTCTATGTCTTTCGTATCACTCTACAAAACTACTATGCAGCAAGAGATGAAGCTTTACAGCTAGGTTTAAGAGAAACAGTTTGTAGATTTTTACCTATCTATAGAGAATTTGTTAAAGATAAAAATTGTGACTTTAATGATTTTTCAAAGCTCATATTTAGTCCATTAAGCTCAAGATTAGGTACCACTCCAAAAATTACTGACCCAATAACAGAACTTGCTTCTGCTATTTCTTCGTTCAAAAATAAGAATAAATAATATTAAGTAAAAATATCGTATCTCTGATTAATGCATATAAGGGGAATGAAAAATGGATTGGAATATTTTCTTCAGTACTGTTAGCCAAACGTCCGGTGCTATTATCGGTATTTTTGCAGCATTTTTAATTACGCGAATTATAGCAAGCCAAACAGAATTTAATCAACATAAAGAAAGACTTGTCGAACTACTTCAGGACTCCAAAAAACTCGCAAATGAAGTCAATGCACGAAGTTTTTCATGGTACAATAAAGTAGTTGCAAAAGATCAGCTCGAAGAACTTATAGAAGAGCTTTACGAATATGGCAGCAACATGGTTGCTACAGACTACTATGATAAACTGAATTTTTCGCCCTTCCAAAATAAACAAGATGCTCTTCAGCAAATTGAGGATGCTCTCTCAAAAGAAAACGAAAAACGTCAAAGAGAGCTTGAAGCGCAAGCTGCTTTAAAAAAAAGAGAGCTTGAAGCGCAAGCTGCTTTAAAAAAGAGTCACATTAACGTTGG
This sequence comes from Halodesulfovibrio sp., assembly GCF_025210605.1. Classification (NCBI taxonomy): domain Bacteria; kingdom Pseudomonadati; phylum Thermodesulfobacteriota; class Desulfovibrionia; order Desulfovibrionales; family Desulfovibrionaceae; genus Halodesulfovibrio; species Halodesulfovibrio sp. The sequence goes on from NZ_JAOARI010000032.1 coordinate 213,552, forward strand.
CGACATGCTGGAGTATGGCCTAGCCATGCATGGACAAGCTATTCTTGCTCAACCAGTCATTACCCCCCATAGGATTAAGTCATTAAACAAATTACTTGATAACAGAGACACAGAGCTATCACGCATACATAAACTTTTTATCCCTCTATCCCACCAGGTTGATAAGAATTCTGATTTCCTGAAATCTATAAAAAAGGGGAATGAAACGTCTGTTCTCATTAATGCGTCATTACTAGCTATTACACTTTTATTTTTTGTAGGCGTTGTATACCCACTTAGCCTCTTACCTTACCATGAAACTACTAGTGTTACCTTTAACTTAACATCTTTTTGGGCAACGCTAGCTTCATCAAAGGGAGCAATTCTTTTTCTCATCTCACTTATCTTCACGGGATTAATGAGTATTTTTTTCTACACTAATCTCACTCTAAAATACGATGCTACGCAAATAAAGAAACTAGAAAAGTACTCCACCCAATCAGGCTATTCAGAGTACTTAGAAAATTACTATAACAATATGAAAGATAGCGCTGAGCAACAATCAGCTTCTGAACCAGATAGTTTCGAGAAGGCATCATAGCCTGCCAGTTTTCGATAACTTTTATTTCTGCCTTACCAGCCACCCCGTCAAAGAATTTACTTCAGCCCCGTAGGTGCGCCTGTCCTTGTAGATCGGCGCACCTTGTTCATGCCATTTCTTCACTGTCCTGCGACTCCGACCAAACTCTTTGCATATCTGCTCTAAGCTCTTCAAAACCTTTGGCGCTACTACCGTCATCCTCTACCCCTCCACACCTAGTACTTCTCGCTCGTCTAAAAACTTTTCCAATGCCGCCTGCCGGATGCGATACATAGGCTTTGCAGCAGTACCGATATTACTTGCGCGTAGCTCCCCCCTGCGAATAAGCCTGCGAACCACTTCTACCTGAATTCCTAAAACAGCAGCTACGTCTTTCACGGTCAGCGTTGTAGTTACACTCATGCTCTCTCTCCTATGCTGAAGCTGCGAACCGCCCCGCGTAAATGTTCATTCCTGAATGAAA